>JAGDAM010000190.1 GCA_017959485.1 Clostridia bacterium | reverse complement strand
GGGTTGTTATCGTATTAATAATCCGTATGTTTTCCCCCGAGCCTTATCGGATACCCCTCGGGCATCCTCGCGTACTCTTCGGCGAAGGTTTTTTCGTGGTCGTCCGACTGGGGGTAGAAGGAGTATTTCGGCTGGTTGTAGGGCCGCACCGGAGGGGTGTCAATCCTTTCGGGACAGACGTCCGACGCGATATATTCTTCGAGCTTCTTCTTCAGGAAGGCGACGCGCGGGTTCTGCGGGTCGAATTTGTTTTCGGCGTCCGGGAAGGAGTCGAAATAGAACCATTTGTCTCCGACAGCGGAATAAACTATCTTGTCGTATCCCGAGGCCGCCATATAGAGCCCGGCTTTGCCGTTGCAGTACTGCGAAAATACGAGCTCGTGGCTGTCCTTCGACAGATCCACGCCGTCGTATTCGGCAGGATCGTAACCGATTCCGGCTGCCGAGAGGAGCGTCGGCGCGAGATCGACGAGAGACGCAGGATCGTGTCTGATTTCGTGCTCCCGTCGCGGGATTTTCATCATAAAGGGTATATTCGACGCGGCGTCCACCATCGTCCGCTTGCCCATCGAACGGTAGTCGCCGAGCATCTCTCCGTGGTCGGAAGTGAAGACTATGACGGTGTCGTCGTACATCCCGCGCTCCTTGAGAGCGGCGACGATTCGGCCGATCTGGTAGTCGACGAAGGAGACGCAGCAGTAATAATATGATCTCAGCAGTTCAAGCCGCCTCGGCGAGATGCCGAAGGCGTCGAGGGTGTATCTGTTGCGCATCATCAGCTCGTAGCTGTCGGGGTCGTCCGGGACGAAGGGCTCTTTGCGGAGGCCGCGGTACATCTTGTTCCAGGGCGCCGGCGGGCAGAAGGGCGGATGCGGATGGATGAACGAGGCGCAGAGGAAGACCGGCTCGGCTTCGGGATCGCAGTTTTCGATAAACTCGACGGCACGGTCGCCTATCCACTGGGTCGGATGCGCTTCGATCGGCAGCTGCGAGATCTGCGGGACGTAATACATCTCGGTGCGCTGGCCGTTGTAATCGAACACGTTCTTCCAGGGAGAGTTTTTGAGCCACTTCGTATAGTCGTCGGACTCGGGGTTCGCCATCTCCTCCTGCGTCAGGCGGGTGCGGAAGCCCATTTTCCCGTAAAGATCGAAATTGTAATGCATTTTTCCGATGCAGCAGGTGTTGTAACCGGCTTTCGTGAATTCGGAGAAGAAGCCCTCGCCGCCGTAAACCTTGGTGCGGTTGTTCGTATTGTTTCCGGTGCGGGCGCAGTACTGCCCCGCGAAGAGTGAGCAGCGCGCCGGGACGCAGACGGGAGAAGGCGTGTAGGCGCGGTCGAAGACTATCGCCTCCTTCGCGATAGAATCGAGCGCGGGAGTGACTATGTCGGGGTTGCCGAGAGCGTGTATCGTGTCCGCTCTCTGCTGGTCGGTGATGATGAGAAGAAAATGTTTTTTCATTTCGGAACGTCCTTGTTTATGACAGAGCGATCTTGGTGATGCTGTCGGGCGAGTCGGCGATATATCCGGCTCCCGCGGCCATGAGCCGCTCGCGAGTGTGAAATCCCCAGGTGACGCCTACCGTCGCTGCTCCGGCGCGGGTTCCCGTGATCATGTCTATCTCGTGGTCGCCGCAGTACAGGGTTTCGCTTCCCGGCGCCCCGTATTTTTCCGAGAGCGCGACGATTTCGCGCGGGTCGGGCTTGAGCGCCATTCCGGGATGGTCGCTGACGAGGTCGTCGAGCAGATCCCCGAAGAGCTCGCCGCAGATCCGAACTGCGATCTTTTCGTGCTTGTTTGTGACTATGGCAGTCTTTATTCCGGCGGCGCGGAGGTCGGAGAGCATCTTTACGATCCCATCGAAGGGACGAGCGAGATACATATAGTCCTCGGCGTATTCGTCGATCCAGGCGCTTTTCATCCGCTCGGCGTCGGAGGAAGGAATATGCCTCGCTTCTGCGAGATTTGCCCAGAGCTTTGCCGCGCCTCCTCCGGCGAGCGTGCGGTAGGCTTCGACCGGGCAGGGACG
>JAGDAM010000189.1 GCA_017959485.1 Clostridia bacterium | reverse complement strand
TACCGCGCAGGCGTTCTTCTGGTCGGCGAGAGCGACCGGGATCTCCCCGAGTCCGGTGATAGCCGGATAATCAGCCGGTTCGCTCACCGGCGCCAGTCCGCCGAGCGATACCGAAGTCTCTCCCGACGCTCCGTCGGGGACGATCGCGTCGGCAAACGCCGCAGCGGCTCGGACGACCGATCCGCCCGGGGCCGTAAGCGTCACCGAACCGTCTTTCACGTCAGCCGAGAAAACGGTTCCCTTTACGAGGGTTATCGTCTTTCCGGCGCCGTCCGCGGAAGCCGCAACCGGGAGAAGAATCCCGCAGGAGTCTTCGACCGCCGACACGATAATCTTCGCCGCGGCGCGCAGGTCGGCGTCGGGACGGGCCCCGGTGACGACGGTATAATCAGCAACGTTTGTGCCGTCTATCATAAGTTTCGTTATCCTGTATTCGCCGAGCGAACGTTCAACCGAAAGATCTCCGGGAATCCGGCCGTCGGAAATCCGGGAGAGAAAATCCGATACCGCCTCTTTCAGAGCGAAATCGTTTCCTCCGGCAATAGCTATTCTCCCGCTTTCGGGGAAATATTTTATCCGGTAGTCGTAGGTCCTGAGGCCGGAATAAAGCTCTTCGCTCTCGGGACGGTTGGTCTTTCCGACGAGTATTTCCTTCCCCGCCGCGGGAATATCCGCCGCGCTCTTCGCCCAGTCGGAGATAATTCCGGCCTTCAGTCCCGCCGCTTCAAGCGACGTGCGCAGTCCCGCGGAAATCGAGGTATCGTCGTCGCGGTCGGGTCTGACGACGCTGTATCCTTCGAGCGATACCGGTTCGGGACCGGCGGGCAAAGTGTCGGAACCGGCAACGGTGTCCGTCGCGGGCGGAACGTCAGCGTTCCCGCCCGAGCAGCCGAAAAGAGCGGCGGCCGCGGCAAGTGCGATAAAAAGCGCCGCCGCTGCCGCTGTCGATTTAAACGCCCGGCTCATAGGGTTTCGTCTCAAAATCTTCGACCCATCTGCAGGCGAGGTCTATCCAGCACTGAACGTGAGGGACGCATCCCTCTTTTCTGCCCTTGTTGACGAATTCGGTCGAAAGCGAGAGACCGTGTCTTCCCTCCGGGAAGATATGCATCTCAAAGGGAATTCCATGCTTCGTCAGCGCGTCGGCGTAAAGGAGCGAGCACTCGACCGGCACCGTAGCGTCGGTGAAGGTGTGCCACAGAAACGCCGGAGGCGTCTTTTTGTCGACCGAATTCTGAAGCGCGAACCGGCCGATGCTTTCGGGCGTCGGCTCGGGCTGTCCCGTCAGATTGACGAAAGAGCCCTTGTGTTTCCCGTGAACGAGAGTGATGACGGGATAGCAGAGTATGCTGCCGTCCGGACGGTCGATTCCCTCTGGGGCGCCGCCCAGGTGAGAGGTCACCTCGGGAGCGTTCCAGAGCGTCGAAATACTTGCGGCGAGATGTCCTCCGGCGGAGAAGCCGCATACGAATATCCCGGACGGGTCGACGTTGTATTTTTTCGCGTTCTCACGGACGTATTTTACGGCGAGCGCCGCCTCGATCTGGGGCGCCCAGGGAGTTATCTGTTTTCCCACGCTGTATCTCAGTATGAAGGCGTTGAACCCCGCGGCCATAAACTGAAAAGCGATCGGCTCCGCTTCCCTGTCGGAAAGGAAATGATACCCTCCTCCGGGGAACACGATGACCGTCTTTCTCGGCGGAAGCGCGAGTTCCTCCGTCATGTCGGGAACGTAGCTGATAAGTTCCGCCTCGGGATGCTCGTCCCAGAGCCGGATGGTTTCGTAAAGCATAAAAAAACCCTCTAAGTAAATTTTTATTATGTATTATGAGTGATGAATTTGACCTGGAATTCGGAATTCGGAATGCGGAATTCGGAATTAACGCGTTGCCTTCCCCACTGGGGAAGGTGGCACGGCGTCCGGCTCTGCCGGACGACCGTGACGGATGAGGCGTTATTTGCCTTCCCCGGCTGGGGCACGCCTCGCCTGCGGCGAGCCACGGTGTCGCCCGAACGGGCGACGGATGGGGCGCTATACGACCGTCAGACGCACTATGTTCGCACTGCCCCTATCCTTCTCGCCGTCGGGAAGTCAAATCCCCGCTTACGCCCAGCTCATCGTCCGGGGCTTGTCCTCTGTCATGACGATCGGAGCCAGAACCGAAATCGCCTTGCGAAGGCCTTCGTCGACGGTCATGACGCTGTCCTCGTGCTCGATCGACAGGACCCCGTCGTATCCGCAGAGCCGCAGATTGGACACGAAATCTCTCCAGTAGGTCTCTCCGTTTCCGAAACCGACGGCGCGGAATACCCAGGCGCGGTTCAGCTCGTCGCTGTAATGCTTGGTGTCGAGCACGCCGTTGCGGGCGGTGTTGTACTTGTCGACCTTGGTGTCCTTTGCGTGGACGTGATAGATCGCGCCCTTCAGCTCGCGGACGACGGCGACGGGATCCATTCCCTGCCAGATGAGGTGGGACGGATCGATATTTGCGCCGATGACCGGTCCGACGGCGGCGCGCAGTTTTAAGAGAGTTTCAGGATTGTAAACGCAGAAACCGGGATGCATCTCGAAAGCGATATGATCGACTCCGTGAGCTTCCGCGAAGGCGGCCGTCTCTTTCCAGTACGGAATGAGTTTTTCGTTCCACTGCCAGTCGAGAATCTTCAGATAGTCGTCCGGCCAGGGGCAGGTGACCCAGTTCGGGTATTTCGCGCCTTCGTGGTCGCCCGGGCAGCCGGCAAAACCGACGATCGTGCGCACGCCGATCTTTTCGGCGAGCAGGATCGCGTTTCTGAAATCGCGGTCGAAGCACTCGGCGGTTGCCTTGTCGGGATGTACCGGGTTGCCGTGGCAGGCGAGAGCGGCGATCTCAACGCCGTATTTCCTGAAAATGCCGCACCACTCCTCAAGCGCCTTCGGATCGGCGAGCAGCTTTTCCGGGTCGCAGTGCGCCTTTCCGGGATATCCGCCGGCGCCGACCTCAACCGTGTGGACGCCGAGTCCGGTCAGTATCGAGAGCGATTCCTCAAGCGTTTTGTTTCCGTAAAGATTTTCGAGCACGCAGAGTTTCATCGTTTTATACTCCTTAATGTTTATTACAGTTTATTAAAATCTGTATATGTCGCCCGAGGCGGCCGATCTGTAGATTCCCTCGAGGATCTTCGTGACTACTATCGCCTGATCGGGGGTGACGACCGGGTCGGTGTCGTTCTTTATCGCGTCGATCCAGCGCCGCGCCTCGACATCCGACGGGGAGGCCTGTTTCGAAGCGCTGTAGTATGCGGCTCCCTTTCCCTCAAGCTGCGGGATGAACATAAATTTCTGGTTGTTCCGGATACCGTTGAAGCGCAGTCCGTCGATCATGTCGGCGCCGCCCAGCGTTCCGCAGAGCTGAGTCACCGCTTCGCGGGTATCGAGAGTGTTGAGCGCCCAGGAGGCCTCGAGATAGACGGTGGCTCCGTTTTCCATCACCACGAATCCAAATGCGCTGTCTTCGACGGTGAACTTATCCGGATCCCAGTTGCCCCAGTCGTTGCCCTGCTCGGTCTGTTTGTTGAGCGCGTGATAGGTCGTTCCGACGCAGTATTTCGGCGTGTAGTTGTTCATCATCCAGAGCGTCAGGTCGAGCGCGTGGGTTCCGATGTCGATTAAGGGTCCGCCTCCCTGCGCGTACTCGTCGAGGAAAACTCCCCAGGTGGGAACGGCGCGGCGCCGGATGGCGGTCGCCTTTGCATAATAGATGTCGCCGAGGGTCCCTTTTTCAACCTCGGCCTTGAGGTACTGCGAATCGGCGCGGTGGCGGCTCTGGTAGCCGATAGTCAGCTTCTTTCCGGTGCGTCTCGCGGCGTCGATCATCTTCTGCGCCTCGGCGGAGTTGATCGCCATCGGCTTTTCGCACATAACGTGCTTTCCGGCTTCGAGAGCGGCGACGGTTATTTCGCTGTGCCAGCGGTTGGGCGTCAGCACGTGAACGACGTCTATCGACGGATCGTCGAGCAGTTCCCGGTAATCGGTGCAGACCAGACTGTCCCCGTCGCCGTATTTCGCGGCCGCCTTGCGGGCCCTCTCCTCGATTATGTCGCAGAAAGCGACCATCTTAACGTCGTGCAGTTTCGCGAGCGCCGGCATGTGCTTGCCGTTGGCGATGCCTCCGCAGCCGATAATGCCTATTTTCAGAACGTCGTTCATCTTGCTTTTTCCTTTCTTTACCGGCGTTTTCCGCCGTCTTATCAGTATTGTTTATTCAAATGCAATTATACAACTTAAAAGCCCTAATGTCAATCGTTATTCCCAGTCGAAATTGCCCCGTCCTGCGGCGATTTCGAAATGGCAGCCGACAATCCCGAGATCAATCTTAAGGCAGGGGCCTATCCGTCCCGCTTCGAGCGTTACCCGGTTCCCCTCTCGCGAAAAGCGGAACTTCCGCTGGTTTATCGCGGTGGGAGCAAGCAGCGCGGCTTCGATCCCGCGGCGGTACCAGTCGGGGTCTTTCGCGGACAGATCGCTGACCTCCTCCGGCTTCTTGCTTCTGCTCGGCTTCCCGGGCGTTTTTCCGAAGCCGAGAGCGATTACGATGACCTCCCGTTCGCCTTCGGCGACTTCTGCGCGCGTCTTTCCGTGCGACAGCGCCGCCCAGCAGGTATTGAGCCCGAGACGCTGCGCCTCGAGTACCGCGAGCTCGCCGTAATAACCGCATCTTTCGTCAAGATCCGGAAGCTCAACCGGTCCGATGAGCGAGATATAATTCGTGCAGCCCGAGAAGGTCCCGTACTTCGCCATAAAGGAACCGAAGCAGCCGGGCTCGTCGTAAACCGTCTGAATATTAAGACCGCTCTCGCGGTTGAGTGCGCCGACATAGGCGTCGAGCCGCTCTCTCGTTTCTTCGGGTACCGGTCTGTCGAGATACTGCCTCACGCTGTGGCGCTCGAGCATAAGCCGCCGGTACAGTTCATCCGCGTTATCGCCGCTCACGGGAAGCGGCAGCCCGCTCCTCACTTTGAATGATACTGCGCTCATTTCGTCGTCTCACTTCCGTCGTTTTCCGCAGGTTTCCCACGACTTCCGTCTTTCAGTCGGGCGTCGAGAAAAACCTCTTCGCATTTCGGATTAATTGTACCACACGGCAGTGAATAATTCAAGCCGGGCGGGTAAAAAAGATAAATATTTTGAATACCGCTTGCTTTTTCGCGAGAGCCGCGCTATATTTGAAGAAAAACAAATATAACGTTCCGGAATAATCCCCCGGACCGTTTATTCCCCATACCCGCCGCTCTTCCGTCTTTTTTCGTTTGCCTTCCCGGCGTTTTTATGGTATAATAGTATGTTATCAAGGAAAAAGGTACTTTTATCATGAACTACGACGTTATAATAATCGGCGCGGGACCCGGAGGCATTTTCACCGCCTTCGAGCTCGCCAAACTGAACAAAAATGCCAGAATAGCCCTCTTTGAAGCGGGAGGAAAGCTGGAGGAGCGGCGCTGCCCCATCGACGGGGAACGGGTCAAGTCCTGCATCGGGTGCAAGACCTGCGCTATAATGAACGGATTCGGCGGCGCCGGCGCCTTCTCTGACGGCAAATACAATATTACCACCGAGTTCGGCGGCACGCTGCACGAGCATATCGGGAAAAAGACGGCCATCGAGCTGATGAAATACGTCGACTCGATCAATATGTCTCACGGAGGAGAAGGCACAAAGCTCTACACGACCGAGAACTCCAACATAAGCACTCTCTGCCTGCGGAACGGGCTGCATCTGCTCAACGCCTCGGTCAGGCATCTCGGAACCGATAAGAACTACGTCGTTCTCGGCAATCTCTACGACGAGCTGAAGGATCGTATCGATTTTTACTTCCACGCTCCGGTAACCGGGATCGAAAGGGTTGACGGCGGATATCTCGTAACGAGCAAAGCCGGCGCCTTTTCCGCGAAATACTGCGTCGTCTCGGCGGGCCGGTCCGGCTCGAAATGGATGGAGAAGGTCTGCTCCGATCTCGGGCTCGATACCGAGTCAAACCGCGTCGATCTCGGCGTCAGGGTCGAACTTCCCTATCGGGTCTTCGCGCATCTGACCGACGAGCTTTACGAGAGCAAGATCGTCTACCGCACCGAAAAGTTTCAGGACCTCGTCCGCACCTTCTGCATGAATCCGCGGGGAGTCGTCGTCAACGAGAACACCAACGGCATCGTGACCGTCAACGGACACAGCTACGAAGATCCCGCGAAATACACGCAGAACACGAACTTTGCCCTGCTCGTATCGAAGCACTTCTCTCTTCCCTTCCGCGACAGCAACGGCTACGGCGAGAGCGTCGCCCGTCTCTCCAACATGCTTGGCGGCGGCGTTATCATTCAGCGCTTCGGAGATCTCATCCGCGGCCAGCGTTCAAACGACCGGCGCATCGCCGAGAGCTTCGTCGTACCGACACTGAACGCGACGCCGGGAGACCTGTCGCTCGTTATGCCCAAGCGCATACTCGACGGCATAATCGAGATGATCTACGCCCTCGACAAGATCGCTCCCGGTACCGCCAACGGCGACACTCTGCTCTACGGGGTCGAGGTCAAGTTCTACAATATGGAAGTCACGACAAACGAAAACCTCGAGACGTCGCTCCCCGGCCTCTACGTTATAGGTGACTGCGGCGGCGTGACTCATTCGCTCTCACAGGCATCCGCCAGCGGAGTATACGTCGCGCGTCGAATTGCCGAGCTGATCGGCTGACCGTTTTTACAGACTGATATTTTTAATCGGCCGCAACGGCCGGAAAGACAGGTATAAATCATGGGTTATGAAGACATCACGACCGGAAACGTCCGGCCGGCAAGCATGGAACGGATCACGACACCGGAGCTCGCGAAGGCGTTCATCGACCTGCAGATCAAGGCGATCCGCGAACAGGTCGGCGAAGGACGCGTCCTTCTCGCCCTCTCCGGCGGCGTCGATTCCTCGGTTTGCGCCGCGCTCATATCAAAGGCGATCGGAAAGCAGCTCACCTGCGTGCACGTCAACCACGGTCTGCTCCGAAAGGGCGAGCCCGAACAGGTATGCCGCGTTTTCGGCAAGCAGTTTGACGTCAATCTGGTATACGTCGACGCCGTCGACAGATTCCTTGACGCGCTGGCCGGAGTCGCCGATCCCGAACAGAAGCGCAAGATAATCGGTCGCATCTTCATCGAGGTCTTTGCCGAGGAGGCGCGCAAGCTTGAGGGAATAAAATTCCTCGGACAGGGCACCATCTATCCGGATATCCTTGAGTCGAAAGACGGCATAAAGGCGCATCACAACGTTGGCGGACTTCCCGATGATATGAAGGATTTCGAGCTTGTGGAGCCGGTTAAACTCCTTTACAAGGACGAGGTCAGAGTAGTCGGAAAAGCCCTCGGTCTTCCCGATTCTATGGTATACCGTCAGCCCTTCCCGGGTCCCGGACTGGGTGTGCGCTGCGTAGGCGCCATCACCCGCGACCGTCTCGAGGCGGTCCGCGAGTCTGACGCCATTCTTCGCGAGGAATTTGCGAAAGCCGGACTTGAAGGCAAGGTGTGGCAGTACTTTACCGTCGTTCCCGATTTCAAATCCACCGGCATCAGCAGCGGCAAGCGCACCTTTGCCTGGCCCTGCATCATCCGAGCCATCAACACCGTCGACGTGGTCGAGGTTACGCCCGAATATCTTCCAAAGGAACTTATCGAAAAGCTCGTCAGCCGTATAACCTCCGAGGTCCCGGGCATCAACCGCGTCCTTGTCGATTATACTCCCAAGCCCCCGGCAACGGTGGAATACGAATAAGCGAATTTGTTGAAGGGCACCCACTAAACTCAAAAGGGCAATCAATTTAACAGTAATAAAGAGCCTTGCAAAAGACAATTGCAGGGCTCTCTTTTTAAATCTCCGGACAATAATCTTCATCCAGTTATACAGCAAATAATACGAGAAAACTGCCTTTATAGATGAATCTCTTATTCTTTTTCCCCTCTTCGCTCGCCTTTTCCCTTCTCCGCCCACGATATCGATCACACTTTCATCATAACTCCCCCTTGACAAACCCGCATATTGGTGCTAAAATAAAGTGCACTTTATTTTAGCACCGTTTTTTTGAGGTTTTCTATGGATTATATTAAACGGGATCTGGAGCGGAAGTTTCTTCATATGAGCTCCGCGTTCAAGGCGGTAATGGTCGTCGGGGCCCGGCAGGTCGGGAAATCCACTATGCTGAAGCATCTTGCAAATGATCAGAACCGCACTTACGTGACGATGGACGACACGCAGCTGCGCAGCTTCGCGCAGAGCGATCCAAAACTCTTTCTGCAGATTTATCAGCCGCCTATCCTCATCGACGAGATCCAGAAGGCGCCAGAGCTTTTTGAAGAGATCAAAATCCTTTGCGACGAAAGCGATGAGCGCGGCCGGTTCTGGCTCACCGGATCGCAAAGCAGAAAGCTGGTCAAAAAAGCCGGCGACTCGCTCGCCGGACGTCTTTGCATCCTGACAATGTACAGTCTTTCCGCGAGAGAAAAGCTCGGAATCAATCCCAAGGAGGCACTTGAATTCTCTCTCGGACCGCTTGCCGCGCGTAAAAAGCTCTTCGGAGAGAACAGTATTCTCGCCACTTTTGAAACTATATGGCGAGGCGGGCTTCCCGACGTGCAGACGAAGGACGAGGAGCAGCTCGGCGAATATTTCAATTCATATATAGAGACCTATCTGATGCGGGACGCGGTGGACGATTACGGCATCTCCGATACGCAGGGCTTCCGCAAGTTTCTGCGCGCCTGCGCTGCTTTCGCCGGTCAGCTCATAAACTACAACGATCTCGGTACGTCGGCGGGTGTTTCCGGCGTTACGGCAAAAGAGTGGGTCAAGGTGCTGCAGTCGATGGGTATCGTGTTCCTTCTCGAGCCGTATGCATCAAACGAGCTCAAACGGCTGATTAAAAAGCCGAAGCTATATTTCTGCGATACCGGTTTTTGCGCTTATCTGTCGTCCTGGACGACGCGCGACGTCCTTATGAACGGCGCGGCAAGCGGCCATTATTATGAGAATTACGTTATCGGCGAGCTTCTGCGAAATTTCACGTACGGAAAAAATAAGGTCAATCTGAATTTCTTCCGGGACAACAAAATGAAGGAGATCGATCTTATCATTGAGGAAGGCGGCGTTCTTCATCCGGTCGAAATCAAAAAATCAAGCGTCCCCGATAAAAGCGCGGCTAAATCTTTCTCGGAACTCAAAAGCTCCGGGAGGCCCATAGGCACCGGAGCGGTTATATGC
>JAGDAM010000188.1 GCA_017959485.1 Clostridia bacterium | reverse complement strand
GACCTTCGACGGCCGCGGCGCGATGTCCGGATCGGTTTACGACAATCCATACAAATTCGACACCCCCGAAGCCGCCTTTGAAGAGGCCGTCGCCGCCTTCCGTAAGATCGCGGCCTGCCCCGAGGCGTCGGAATAACAGGAGGACTACTCTTGAACGTCTTTACTTGCGACCGTCTGAGGGTCGAGATACACGAAAGCCGCGCCGCGATGGGACTCGCCGCCGCACGCGCGATAGCCGGCGCCGTCCGGCGTCTGCTTGATAAAAACGAGGAGATCAATATGATTTTCGCGGCCGCGCCGAGTCAGAACGAAGTGCTGGCAGCGCTCGCCGACGACGCATCCGTCGACTGGAGCCGGATCAACGCCTTCCACATGGATGAGTATATCGGCCTGTCAGCCGACGCTCCCCAGGGCTTCGGAAACTTTCTCCGCCGCGCGATTTTTGACCGGCTTCGGTTCCGTTCGGTCAGCTTCATCGATCCCACGGCTCCCGACGCCGGCGCCGAGGCGGAGAGATACGCCGGGCTTATCAGAAAGAATCCTCCGCATATCACGGTTATGGGCATCGGGGAGAACGGCCACGTCGCCTTCAACGATCCGCCGGTGGCGGATCTGCACGACCCGCTGCTCGCAAAGACGGTGGCGCTGGACGAGGTCTGCCGCAATCAGCAGGTCCACGACGGCTGTTTTGAAAAACTCTCCGACGTTCCTACGCACGCCGTTACGCTCACCGTTCCCGCGCTGATGGCCGCCGAATACGCCTTCTGCGTCGTTCCCGCCGCGACCAAGGCCGAGGCCGTCAGGCGGACGCTCACATGGCCGGTGGGAGAGGCCTGTCCCGCCACCGCGCTCAGGGAGCACCCGAACGCCGTCCTCTATCTCGATCCCGACAGCTCGTCGCTGATACGGGACCTTTGCTGACCGATGACGGTGCTGAAAAGCCGGAGGATAATCACTCCGGGCGGTCTTGTCGACGGCTATATCGCCTTTGACCGCGGTTCGATAATCTGCGCCGGCAGGCAGAAACCCTACGGAGCCGAAGCGATCGATCTCGGCGATCTTTACGTATCGCCCGGTTTTATCGATATGCACACGCACGGAGCGGGCGGACACCCTTTTCTCGACTCTTCGCCCGAAGACGTCGCGGCCGCCTGCAACCTTCATCTGCGCCACGGAACTACGACGATTCTTCCGACGCTTTCGGCGGCGCCCTTCGACGTAATGAAAAAAAGCGCCGCCGACATAAAGACGGCGGCCGGATCCCCGGCGACGCTGTCGAGGATCGCCGGAGCTCATCTTGAGGGGCCCTTCCTTTCACCCCGGCAGTGCGGAGCGCAAAGCTGCGACTTTATAACTCCCCCTGACCCCGGGCTCTATCTTCCCTTCCTCGACCGGTTTCAGGAATGCGTCGCGAGATGGACCTACGCGCCCGAGTACGATCCCGACGGATCCTTCTGCCGCGAAGCGTCGCGGCGCGGCATACTTATGTCGGCCGGCCACACCGACGCGACGCTTGAGGATATGATCACTGCCGCGGAAAACGGCTGCCGGCTCGTAACGCACCTTTACTCCTGCACGTCGACGGTGACGCGCAAAGGCGGATTCCGCTCGCTCGGCGTGATCGAAAGCGCGTTTCTGATGGACGTGCTTTCGGTCGAGATAATCGCAGACGGACGTCATCTGCCGCCCGAACTGATCAAAATGATTCTGAAGGTCAAAGGCACGGACAAAACGGCTCTAATTACCGATTCGCTCGACATTGCCGGGACCGATATAAAGAGCGGCTCGATGAGCGGCGTACCCTTTATCGTGGAAGACGGCGTCTGCAAGCTGTCCGACCGCTCGGCTTTCGCCGGAAGCGTGGCCACAGCCGATATGCTTATCCGTGTCCTGACCAAAGACTGCGGTCTGCCGGTCGCCGACGCGGTAAAAATGATGACCGAGGTGCCCGCCGGGATACTCGGACTGAACCGCGGGCGGCTCGAAGCCGGCCGCGAACCCGACCTGATAGTTTTCGACGACGATATCAACGTTTCCCGCATATTCGTGAAAGGAAAAGAAGTGCAATGGCAAAAGAAAGACTGAATATTGCGATAATCGGCCAGGGACGCTCGGGCAAGAACATCCACGGCGCATTCTACCGCTCGGAACTGAACACTCATTTCAGTCTGAAATACGCGGTCGACAAAGATCCCGTTCTCCGCGCGAAAGCAGAGGAAATCTATCCCGGAGTCACGACTTTCTCCGACTACCGCGAGCTTTTCTCGCTGACCGACGTCGACCTTGTCGTCAACGCGTCTTATTCAAACGAGCACGCTCCCATTACACGCGATCTGCTCTCGCACGGCTTCAGCGTGCTAACCGAAAAGCCGATGGGCGCGACCTACACGGAATGTATGTCGCTTGACCTTCTCGCGAAAAAAAACGGAGTCCGGCTCTTCGTCTTCCACAACACGCAGAAGGCGCCGTTTTACATCCACGCGAAAAAACTGCTTGCCGGCGGAACTCTCGGCGAGCCCCGCCAGATCAGCATCAGATACAACGCCCTCGCCCGCCGCTGGGACTGGCAGACGCTTCAGAAAAAACTCGCCGGAAGCGCCTACAACACCGGTCCGCACCCTTTCGCCATGGCTCTCGGCTTCCTCGGCGGCAGTCCGGATACCCGGGTCGTCTTCTCGAAACTTGACCGTTCGCTCACCTTCGGCGACGCCGACGACTACGTCAAAGCGATAATTACCTGCCCCGGCGGCCCCGTCGTCGACGTCGAGATCAGCTCGACCGACGCTTTCAGCGATTATAATCTGAAGGTCCAGGGCACCCGCGGGACGCTCGTGTCGACTCCGAAAAAATACCGGCTCAAATATATGGTCGAGGGAGAAAACCCGCCCAGAGAGGTCGTAGAGGGCTCTCTGCGCGACGCCGACGGCATGCCCGTCTACTGCAGGGAAAAGCTCGTCCTTCATGAGGAGGAAGGCACATATGAGGGAACCGCTTTCGAGACCGGCACTGCGGGAATCTACAGCGACGTGTATTACGCGCTGACCGAAGGCCGCGAGCCGGAAGTGACGAATGAATTCGCCGCCCGCGTCACCGGGATCATCGAGCAGATCCACGCCGCGAATCCCATGAGCGTAGAGTTTTAAGGCAATCTTTTTAAGAAACTCCGTCTGAAAAATTGCCGATCGCATAACTATACCCGATATTAAAAAAAGTCAATCATTTTTTGGATTGGTGCAGCCGCGTCTGCGACGGCGGCGAAACCGCTTCCGCACCCTCCGAAAGTGATTGACATATCCCCGGGTTTGGAGTATAATTAATATCAGGTCATCAAATTATATCTTTATTGAGAAACGATAATCATGAACAAAACAGCTTTAATTCGTTTGTGCTCGGTTCTTTTGATGGGTTGCGTACTTTGTTTTTCTTCGTGCGCTGAAGTTAAAGCAGTAAAAGCCAGTCCGACTGCTGCCGCTCAAAACAGTTCCCAGTCTGATGACGTAACGTCTTATGCCGCGGCCCTCCCCGGATCCTCAAGCGAAAAAACGCCTGTTGATTCCGATTCGGAAGCTTACACGTGTTATATGGGATCAGATTCAAGAGTTTTTACCGTACTGAAACTGTATGATGATTCAAGCTTCCGCCTGACGCCGAACATTGCGTCAAGTAATATTCCGAACGAGTTATTCGGTACCTACGTAATTAACGGCGACAAGTTGCAGCTTGTATTTGAAGGGACAAACCTGGTTGGAGATAAGACAACGGATTTATCGGCTTTGAATGCCTCGATAATAATCGATAATGACACTTTGGTCATAATGAAAGATGAAACAAGTCTTCCCCGGTTCGGTTTTTACCCTGAGGATAATATAGTTTTGACCCAATCAGCAAAAAAGCAGAATTAAGGAAGCACTGAATAATTCGGAGTGCGTAGATTGGCGAGAGCATTTTTCGCCGGTTTTCGCTGAGAAATCGCAGGAATACAGGCGGTATTTCAAGATTTCGACGCGGAAACCGGCGGAAAATGAGCCGTCAGGATGCGTGCGCAGAATTGTTCAGTGCTTCCTTAATCCTGATTCTCCGGGAGATGCCGTACAAAACCGGAACGGGACGTACCGCGGCGCATGCACAGCAGGGTCTGTGACATGACGTCAGGTCCCGTTTCGGTGATGTACGGCAGTCGTCTTTTTTTAAGGCGGGGTCGAATCGAGTCCGCCCCTCTGTTGCAATCTTACGCCGTTTGTGATATAATATTTTCAGCACTTTACAGTATGCCGCTTTCAGCGGTAAAATGAAAAAGGAGTAAACAAATGAAAAAGTACCTGTCACTGCTCACTGCGGCAGTCATGATCCTATCGCTGTTCTCCGTCATCCCGTTCGGAGCTTCAGCCGCCTGGGACGGAACCTCGTCCGCGGAATTTGCCGGAGAGGGCACAGCGGCAAGTCCCTATCTCATCGCCTCGCCCGAAAACCTCCGCAGCTTGCAGGAGCAGGTCGCGGCCGGAAACGATTTCGAGGGAGAATACTTCACCCAGACCGCCGATATCGATCTCGGCAACAAGGAATGGACGCCTATCGGCACGAGCTCGACGCCCTTCTGCGGCGTTTACGACGGACTCGGACACAAGATCACCGGCCTTTCGATCACCCAGGAATCGAACGCGATGGGACTTTTCGGATACATCGAATCGACCTGGACGTCTGAAGCGGGAATCATGAACCTTGACGTCACCGGCGAATTCGTCTTCGAGCAGCTCACCGGAAACCCGGGACTCGGCGGAGTCGTCGGCTGGGTTTACAAGGACTCCGAACAGGGCTACAAGAGATGCCAGATCATCAACGTAACCGGAAACGTCAACATCACCGTTAAGTCCGCCACCAACCAGCCCCGTATGGGAGCCGTTCTCGGCTACTGCTTCGAGGGTGACGTGACCAACGTCGTCAACAACGGCGCGATAGTCTACACGGGTTCTGCCAACAGCCGCGTCGGCGGCGTCGTCGGCCAGAGCAACCGCTCGACCTATACCGGATGCGTCAACAACGGTTCCATCTCGGTCAATATGACCGGAACCGTCACCGCCCACGTCGGCGGCATCTGCTCGATGACCACCTACAAGACGATCGACGTCTACACCGTTTACGACAACTGCGTAAACAACGGAGCCATCACCGTTGAGACCGAAGACGGCAAGATCTACCTCGGAGGCATTACCGGAGCCACCTATTCGTCCGGAAAGCCCCTCTATCTCGAGGTCAAGAACTGCCTCAACACCGGAGCCATCAGCGGAAAGGTCAAATCCGAAACCGGAAAGAACATCTTCATCGGCGGAATTTCCGCGTATTCCGAGAACACCTACACCTCTGTCGTCGACTGCGTGAACAATACGACCGACGTCACCGGTGAGACGAAAGCGACCGGCTGCGTCGGCGGCATCGTCGGCAAGATCACAGCCGCCGACGAAACAATGTTCATCAAAGACTGCCTCTCCCTCTCCGAGACCATCTCGGGCGAGCAGGCCGCGACCGAAACCGGATGCGAAGTCAGCGCTCTCGCCGCCCAGCTGGGTCCGAAGATCGACGCGATAAACGCGAGACTCGGCAAGGTCGAAGGCGCCGTGATCAACGGCTTCCCGGGCTCTCCCGAACAGACCACCGAGGAAGTTACGACCGTCGCCGAGCCCGAGCCGACCACGCCCGAGCAGACGACGGCGGCAGCCGAACCCGAAACAACCACCGCCGGCAAGATCGAGACCGCGGAAGTGACCACGGCCGCTGCTCCTGAACCCAAGAAGGGCTGCGGATCGATGACCGTGTCGCTCTTCGCCGTCGCCGCCGTCGTCGGAACGGCTGCCGTTATCGTCAAAAAGCACGACTGACAACCAATAACGGGGCTCCGCACTCCCGCACACCGGGCTTAAGGTGCCTCCACATTCTTCGCGACTGCCGAAGCGGACAGAACCTGCTCCCCCGGCAGTCGCGATCATTTAAGGTAATCTTTTATGAATATGAAAAAACTTTTCGCGGCAATTACCCTTTCCGCCTGTCTGCTTACCCTCTTCGGGTGCGGCGGAACTTCCCCCGCGGGACAGAACGACGGCACGAACGAAGCTTCCGGCACGCAGCGGCAGGATACCGCCGCGACTTCTCCCCAAAGCGAGACCCCGTCCGGTTCCGACTCCGGGACGGCCGGAGAGCCGGCTTCAACCGAAACCGCTTCGGAAGACGATACGCTCGACGTCCTCTTTCTCGGCAACAGTCTCATGTATTACAACGACATGCCGCAGATATTCGAGTCGGTCGCCCGCGGCGCCGGAAAGAAGGTCAGCGTGACGTCTGTCACCAAAGGCAGCGCCACAATGTCGGATTTTGCCTCCGAATCGACCGAAGTGGGCGCCCAGGCAATCCCGCTGCTCAAAAACCGCAAGTGGGATTACCTTGTAATCGAACCCTCCCGGCGGATCTCCCCCTATGAGGAAACGGTGAAAAACGCCGAATTCGAATCGGCGGCGAAGCTGAAAGCGCTTGCCGACGCGGCCGGAGCGACAACCGTCCTGTACGCCGTCTGGGGCAACAACAACGGAACGGTGGTCGAATACAAAGCAGCGTCCCCCACTTCGATCAGCGAGGCCGGCTCGCACACGATGAGCCGCGCGGCGCACACGAAATTCATGGAGGAAATCAGCGCCGAGCTTTCGCAGAAGCTGGGAGGCGTTCCCGTCGCGCACGCCGGATACGCCTTTGAAAACTTCATATCCGCAAACAGGACCGTAAACCTCTATCACACCGACGAGCGCCATCCGTCGCCCGACGGATCCTTCCTCGCCGCCTGCGTGATTTACGCCACGGTCTTCGGCGAAAGTCCCGACGGGACCTCCTACACGATGAATCTTTCGTCGGAAGCCGAATCAAAGGCGGTAGCCGCCTCGACTGTGCTCGAAGGCAAGCTTCCCGATTTCAGCGAAGACCCTGCGGCAGACCGCGGTTTCAACCTTTTAATCGTCGGATCGAATCTGATGGACGACTATGCGTGCGCAACCGTCTTTTCAAAACTCTTTGCCGAAGCCGACGGAAAGACCGCCGTCACAAGATACGTTAGAAGTTCGACCTTCGTAATCAACGATCTCGTGTCCGAATCGGGCGACCTCGGTCTGCGCGCGGCGCTCGCCGAGACCGAATGGGACGCGATAATCATACAGATGACCCGGCGGATTACAAAATCGTCGGCCGACGTGCAAAAGTCCGAACACGACGCGCTGGCATCGGTCATTCCGCTGCTGAAAGCCGAAACCGAAAACATCTTCATCTTTACGCTCAACAGCAAATCCAAGCCCTCGATCTTCAGAGCCGACACGCCGGGATACACCGACACCGGATCCAAGGAAAGCTACTCGGCTGCCGAGGGATCGGCATTCTTCAAAGAGCTGGCCGACAGCTGGGCGGCGGAATTCGGAATAGGTGTCATAAACTACGGACAGGCATATCTCGACTACGCTAATCCCGAAGAAGCCGGACTCGGTTATCTGCAGGCGTGCATGATTTATTCGGCGGTCTTCGGCAAACAGATACCCGAAGGACTCTCGGAAAGGAACGGACTGTCCGCCGAACTCGCCGGCAAGCTCCGGGAAATCGCGGCAAAATATATGCCCGCACAAACGGTTTCATGAAAAAGAATAATAAAAGCGGCAAAAGAAAGCTGAAAAAGATCTTGATTATTATCCTGTCGTCGCTCTGCGGCGCCGCCCTTCTCTACGCCGCCTTCTGCCTCTTCGCCGGGCCGCTCTTCTATCCGGATTTCTACAAAAAATCCGAAAAGCTCTGCAAAATCCCCGGGCTCTCCGAGGGCTTCATACCGCAGGGCGTGACCTCATTCGAGGGCTCTTCCGACGTGATAATCTGCGGTTATATGCAGAACGGAAGCAATTCGAGAATATATATCGTCAAAGACGGTAAAGAAACGGTAAAGATCCTGCTCTCGCGCGAGGACGGATCGGTCTACAAGGGACACGCCGGAGGCGTCACCGCCGCCGGAGACTATCTCTACGTCAGCAACGCGTCGAAGATATTCGTACTTGATAAAAACGCGGTCCTTTCGGCGAAGGACGGAGACACGGTCAGTTTCTCGGGATCATTCCCGGTATCCTGCCGCTCCTCGTTCTGCTCCAGTGACGGACAGTATCTTTACGTCGGCGAATACCACGCCGAAGGATACGAGACCGACGCCTCTCACGTTATAAAAACTTCGGACGGAGGCGAAAACGCGGCCTTCGTATACGCCTACGCCCTCTCGGCGGGCGGCGAATACGGACTGGCCGATCCCTCATCTCCCGATTTCGTCATCTCGGTCTGCGACGAGGTTCAGGGCTTTGCCTTCCTCTCGGGCGCGCGGATCGTCCTCTCCTGTTCCTCCGGACTGTCGGATTCGGTTCTGCGCCGCTACGACGCATCCGGCGATCCCGACGGAACGGTCGACGGAATTCCTCTGCTCATACTTGACGGCAAACGGCACGTCGAGGACATGAAGATGCCGCACATGAGCGAGGATATCGAATTCCGAGGCACACGGCTGATGGTCGGCTTTGAGGCCGGAGCACGCAAATACGGTTCGGGGCTGCTTCCCTTCTCGGTCGGTTCGGTCACCGAAATTACAATGCCCGACCCCGGCTCGTCGGTCAAACCCGACCTGAGAAACCCCGGCTGACGCGATGAACAAACGACTGAAAGGTAGTCTGATCCTTCTTCTGACCGCGGTCATCTGGGGATTCGGCTTCGCCGCGCAGTCGGCGGGAGGGGCGATCATCGGCGCCGTTCCCTTCAACACGCTGCGCCTCTTAACCGCGGCGGTCGGTCTGCTCCCGGTCGCGGCGGTATCGGTAAAGCGCCGCTACGGCGGGCTTCCGCCGCGCCCCGTCCTGAAAAGAACTCTGATCGGCGGGACCTTCACCGGGGTGATACTCGCTGCCGCCACCTGCGTGCAGCAGTTCGGAGTGGATCTGACCGGCTCCGCCGGAAAAAGCGGATTTATAACATCGCTGTATATCATCATTCTGCCATTTATCGGCCTCGCTGTCGGAAAGCGGCCCGCCTGGACCGTCTGGCCCTGCGCCGCCGTCGCCGCCGTCGGGCTGTGGCTCATCTGCGGAGGCGGGGACTTCGGTTCCTTCGGGTTAGGCGAGGCGCTTCTCGTTATCTGCGCCGTGCTTTACGCGGTACAGATCACCGGCGTCGATATGACTCTGACTCCCGAGATCGACGGAATACTTCTCTCCTTCGTGCAGTTCGCGGTCAGCGCCGCCGTCTGCTGCATACCGCTGGCGTTCACCGGCCTGCCGTCCGCGCAGGACCTCCGGGACGCGCTTCCGAGTCTGTTATACAGCGGACTTATGTCGGGCGCCGCGGGATTCACACTCCAAATTTTAGGACAGCGCGACTGCCCTCCGACCGCAGCCGGACTTATAATGAGTCTTGAATCGGTATTCAGCGCCTTCGGCGGCTGGATACTGCTCGGGCAGAAACTCTCCGGCATCGAACTCTGCGGCTGCGCGATCCTTTTTGCCGCCGTCTCGGCGGCTCAGATCCCGGTTAAGACGAATAATAAAACGAACAGGAATAATACGTCAAAAGGAGAACGGTACAATGATCCTGATGTCTAATAACCAATGGAAATGCGACAGAAACCTCTGGGAGGAAATCGGAGGCGACTGCTCCGCCGAAGCCCGCGTTCCCGGACTCGTCCGCGCCTATCTTGAAGCCGCGCCCGACGTCCTCGGACTGCAGGAGGTATCGAGAAAGCAGGCGTCCATTATGATGTCGCTTATGTCGAAGGTCACCCTCGCCGACGGAACCGTCGCCGATTATGAGTACGTTTCGGGCGGCGACACCCCCATCGTATACCGCCGCGACAGGTTCAAACTGCTCGAATCCGGCTTCTTCCGCTACTCTGAGGCCGTCCCCGGATACGAAGGCAGCTTCAACAACGGCGAAACCAAGTCATACGCCTGGGGCGTCTTCGAGAGCAGGACCGACAAAAAGGTCTTCGCGCTCATGTCGACGCATCTGTGGTGGAAGTCGGGCAACCCGGCGTCGAAAAGCTATCAGGAGGGCTCCGACGTAGCCCGCGAGTACCAGATTAAACTCGCATCGGCAGAACTTGAAAAGGTTATGGCGAAATACGGCTGTCCCGGGATCATCATGGGCGACTTCAACGCCGCGCTCGGAAGCAGGTGTATGAACGCGCTGTTCGACGCCGGATGGCAGGAAACTCACGACCTCGCCCTCGGCGACCGCGACGAGACCCGCGGACACCACTTCTGCTGCAAGGACGGCTACGGCCGGAAGGACGACGGAGGCGTCTTTGCCAAGGCGATAGACCATATAGTGATCAAGAATCAGGGAGACGCGGTGATCAATCACTTCAGACGTATCGACCCCGAATGGTTCGACCCGCTGTCCGATCACTATCCGCTCTATATCGATATCGATTTCTGACAAACCATGAATATCCTTCAGCCGCCGAAAACGATCGTCTCCAATCCCGATTCGGTATTCGGGTATTTCGCCTGGCCGAGCGTCGCCCGTCTGTCGGACGGGCGGCTGGCGGCGGTATGCTCGGGCTTCCGCCTGCGCCATATCTGTCCCTTCGGCAAAGCGGTGATATCATACAGCTGTGACGACGGGGATACCTGGTCTCTTCCGGCTCCCGTCATCGACACTCCGCTCGACGACCGTGACAGCGGTATCTGCGTCGACGGCGAGCGAGTCATCGTAACCTCCTTCAACAACACTCCCGAGTTTCAGAAGCGGATTGCCGACGGATGCGAAAGAGACGGTGACAAAAGCCCCGAACTCGCGCTTATGCGCGGCTATTTCGGCACGTATCCCGAAGACGTCTGCGAAAGATTCCTCGGTTCGACCTACCGGATAAGCCGGGACGGCGGACTGACCTTCGGCGTCATGAGGCGCAGTCCGGTCTCGAGTCCGCACGGCCCGATGAAGACAAAGGACGGGAGGATCCTCTGGATCGGAAAGCTGTTCGACAGCAAGTATTCAGATCAGGGAATTGCTTTGTGCGAACTCGACGAAAACGAGGACTTCAGGGTAAAGACCCTGCTGCCCCACTGCGCCGACGGCCTCGGGAGCATCCACGAGTGCGAGCCGCACGCGATTGAGCTTCCCGACGGGAAGATACTCGTCGCGATAAGGGCTCAGCGGAGCGGAGAGCATCCGCTCTTTACCGTATTCACGTCCGAATCGCGCGACGGAGGAAAAAGCTTCACGACGCCGCGGATGATCCTTCCCGAACTTGCCGGATCGCCTCCGCACCTTCTGCTTCATTCGTCGGGCGCCGTGATCCTCGTCTACGCCTGCCGGCACGGCAACCGCGGAATACGAGCGAGGATCAGCCGGGACGGAGGCGGCAGCTTCGGAGAGGAAATAAAACTTACCGAAAACGCGCCTTCCGCCGACCTCGGCTATCCCGCGACGGTCGAAAAAAAAGACGGCAGTCTTCTCACCGTCTTTTACGAAAAGGAGTCGCGTTTCGCGGTAATCAAACAGATAGTCTGGGAAACGTGACGCAGTACCGGATTTCGCAACATACGTTATCTTCTCCGCGTCATATCCCGTACACCACGCACGTTTATCATGTCACCGCAGCATCTTATGATGCCTATCCGTCAGTTTTTCAATCAATCAGGAGGTCACTCTTCGTCAGAGCGGCCTCCTGATCATATTTCCGCGCGTACAGTCAGGTACACGGCGGTTCACGGATTATTGAGAGAGAGTTAAGGCAATACCGCACAATTCGCGGATACGGATTGGCGAGAGATTTTTGTGCCTGTTTTCAGGAAGCACACGTTTGACCCGTCGCACGCATTACGACGGCTGTTTCTTTGCCGGTTCCCACGTCGAAAGCTTGCAATATCTCTTATATTG
>JAGDAM010000187.1 GCA_017959485.1 Clostridia bacterium | reverse complement strand
GCGCCGGTTATCTTAACTCCGCGCGCCAGAGCCTCCTCGTGGACGCGCAGACCGTAATACCCCTTGCCGCAGAAGGAAGGGATAAGCGCGGGATGAATATTGATTATCCTGTCGGGATACTTCTTCACGAAATCCTCCGACAGTATTGACATAAATCCGGCAAGTATTATAAGCTTCGCGCCCGACGCGTTGACCGTTTCGGCTATTTTATTCTCGAACTCCTCGGCGCCGAGCTCCTTTTTCACACAGCAGTATCCCGGAATCCCGTTCAGGCGGGCCCTCTCGAGAGCGTAGGCGCCCGGCTGGGAGGAGATCACCGCGACTATCCGGCCGTGTTCGAGTACGCCCGATCTTTCGGCGTCGATCAGCGCCTGAAGATTTGTCCCTCCGCCCGAAACAAGGACGGCTATACCGACCTTCTCTACGCTCATCGGGACTGCTCCTTTTTGTCGAAGAGCGCGATGAAGACCGATCCCGCGGCGTTGCCGGCAAGGACAAGAAGAATATACAAGAGTGCGCGCGGAACATATCCGGACGTCGCTTCAAACCCCGCGGCGAGATAGAAAATATCCGCGATACTGTGTTCAAATCCCGAAAGGATGAATACCGGTATGCAGAACAGTATGCCGATCGGCGTCTTTTTTTCTCTGAAGATGCTGACTGCGAGATACATCAGAATTCCGCAGAAGAACGCTTTGATCAGCGTCTGCGGGACGGTCTGACCGAGTTTTGCGGCTGCCAGCCACGACGCGGGGGCGGACGATCCCCAGCAAATAGCCGCTAAGAACCCCGAAACGACTGCGCCGGCAAAGTTGCCTGCAAGGCCGAGAAAGAGAACCGAAAGATCGGTCCCGGTCCTGCTCTTCGCGAGATATCCGACCTTCCCGGTAAACAGCGCGTACTCCTTGTAACAGATACAGAGCAGAGCGACCGAAAAAAGCACCGCGCCTACCGCGCCGCCCGCCTCAAAGCTGCCTTTGCATGAAAGAAAAACGATTCCGCCGATCGAGACGAGCACGCCGGCGGCGACGCCCGAAAAAAAGCGCCCGAAAACCGTCTTCAGCACAGTACGATCCTTTCCTCGCCCGCGGCGATGTTGCCGATAACGTACGCGTTTTCGCCGATCCCGCGCAGGATCTCGAGAGCCGCGTCGGCATCGCCTCCGGCGACCGTCACGCACATTCCGACGCCCATATTGAAGGTGTTGAACATATCCCTCCCGGATATATTGCCCGCTTCCGCTATGAGTTCGAAGATGCGCGGCGTGCGGATGTCTTTTTTGTTTATGACGGAGCAGAGTCCGGCGGGGACGGAACGCGGGATGTTCTCGTAAAAACCGCCTCCGGTTATATGCGAGATGCCCTTGACGTCGACCCTGCCGATAAGCGACATTATCTGCTTAACGTAGATCCGTGTCGGTTCGATCAGAGCGTCGAGCAGCGACCTGCCCCCGAGATCGGCCCTGGGCGTGCGGAATTCGGGGGATCCGATATCGAAGACCTTCCGGACGAGCGAAAAGCCGTTCGAATGAACTCCCGACGACGGAAGAGCGATCATGACGTCGCCCTCCTTCATCCGGGTGTTGTCGATTATTTTCTTTTTGTCGACGATACCGGTGCAGTATCCCGCGAGGTCGTATTCATCCTCGGGATAGAAACCGGGCATCTCGGCGGTCTCTCCTCCGATCAGGGCGGCTCCCGCCTCGACGCAACCGTCGCACACGCCCTTCACTATCCCGGCTATACGCTCGGGAACGTTTTTCCCGCACGCGATGTAATCGAGAAAGAAAAGAGGTTTCGCGCCGCAGCAGATGACGTCGTTGACGCACATCGCGACGCAGTCGATACCGACGGTATCGTGCTTTCCGGAGACGAAAGCGAGCTTGAGCTTGGTCCCGACTCCGTCGGTGCCGCTGACGAGGACCGGCTCCTCCATTCCCGAAAGGTCGGGCAGAAAGAGTCCTCCGAAACCGCCGATATCGTCGACGGCTCCCGCGGTTTTTGTCCTTTTGATGTCCGCCTTCATCAGTTCGACTGCGCGGTATCCCGCGGTGATGTCGACTCCGGCGGCGGCGTAGCTGTCGGATCTTGAAAAAGCGTTGACCGGCATTCTTATTATTCCTTTCCGTTCCAGCAGTAGGTGCAGAGGCATTCTCCGTCAAGTCCGATCGCCTTTACGATACCCTCGAGAGACTGGTATTCAAGCGACGAGAGGTGAAGCTGTTCGCATATCGCCTTTCTCATCTTCTTTCCTCTCTCGGAAGACGGGTCGGCATACTCGCCGATGTGTTTAAATCCCTCTTCTCCCTCAAGGTCAAAGATTACGCGCCTGGTAATCAGATCCATATCTCCGGTGGCGCGGGAGAAATTCAGATATTTGCACCCGTACATAATCGGAGGACAGGCCGAGCGCATATGCACTTCCTCGGCTCCGTTCTCGTAGAGGAATTCGACCGTCTCGCGCAGCTGCGTGCCGCGCACTATCGAATCGTCGACGAAAAGCAGCTTTTTGCCTTCTATCAGCTCCCGTACGGGTATCTGCTTCATTTTGGCGACTCTGTCGCGTTCCGCCTGGCTCGAGGGCATAAAGCTGCGGGGCCAGGTCGG
>JAGDAM010000186.1 GCA_017959485.1 Clostridia bacterium | reverse complement strand
TCCGCATACGCTAGTAGGTAACGCCGACCGACTGAATCGCGTAAACGTCCTCGTCCTTGAGGAAAAGAGGATAGTTGTTCTCATACTGAGCGCAATCATCAAGCCATACCGCGGCGTATTTTTCAAGCAGATAGAAGAGATACGCTCCGGTCAGTCCCTTGAAGCCGGGGCCTTCCTCGACGACGTAGCCGTATTTCTTATATGCGGTCTCGTAGTCGATATTCGCGTCGTTCTCTCCGGCCTGCATGACAATCCTCGCGAAGTCGATACCGGTCGGCTCATAATACTCCGACTGAAGGAAGGCGTTGACGGTGAATTCGTTGAACTGAAGCATCGCCGGCTGGATAATGTAGGAGGCGTTGTCGGTTTCCGAGGCGTACCAGACCGGAATATTGGTTACTATGTTGAGGCGTCCGTCGATCTGGTTTCTGACAAGATAAGCCTGCATAACGGCGACTTCACGCAGATCGCCGTCAAAATCGATAAGCATACTGCTCGAGAATACGGGATCGGCCTGGTAGGTCGCGAGATATCCGTTGCGGTAGGGAGTGACGCTGAGCAGTTTTACCGGCTGGTAGGTCATATCCCCGTGCTGGACGACGTAAACGTCGACGGCGTTGAGCTTAATCACGTTCGGGAAGCTTGTTCCGAAATCATCGAGACGGTAACCGGTTGCGGCGCACAGCAGCGCGTCGAGATACTCGGCGCTCACGTATGAGACGCCGGTGTCCGGGAAGTAGGGATAACTCCCCGATTCAAGATCGGCATAGATGTGTTCCGGATGAATCGTCCCGTAATTGTAAACGCCGATCTTAAGCTGTTTTATAATCTCCGAGATTCGCACGCCCGCGAGCGGATCGAAGAACCTCGACTGGATTATTCCGTTTATGCCGAAGGTATTGAGATACTGCGACACCTCATACGCGAGAGGATCCAGTCCGTTTGCAAGCTGTACCGGATTGTTTTCCAGGATCCTGAGCGATCCGTCGTCGGCGCGGAGAAAGATTGCGCTCATCAGCGTTGCCTCGGCGTAGGAGTTGAATCCGTCGCCGTCGCCGCCGTAGAAGAGCCGCCAGTTGCCCGTCTGCGCCTTGTAAAGCGCCTCGATCCGTCCGTCGTGATAGACGGTCACCGAGGTCACGCTCACGGTGCGGTGGGTGTCGGAGTCGTGCTGAACGCTGAAGATAAACTCGCCCGGGAAATAATCCGGTTTTCTCGTATCGTAATCGGAAAAGCGCTCGAGCTCCCAGCCGGTGGCGTTTTGCAGCAGCCGGTCGAGGTTGTCCTTTTTGACGTAATTGATCTTCTTGGTCTTGTCGTAGGGTTTGAAATAGAGCTGGAACAGCGCGTCGAAGCTGCTCGCGTCCACGTCGGGATCCTCAAGCTGCGCCACCACGTCGTAGATCGAGCAGGCGCGCGGATCGCTGAAACGCGACTGGATAAGTCCGTTGATACCGGGAGTGTTGAGGAAGTCTTCCGCGAGGACTCGCAGCTCCTCGTTCGTCAGTTCCGCCGCGCCCGAAGACTGTACGGAGGACGAAGACTCTGGAGGCAGCGGCTCGGTACCGGTCCCGGAGGCGGTAGTCGATTCGGTCGCGGGAGAGGTCTCGGCGGAGGTTGCGTCGTCAGTTTCGGCGGCGTCGGACGTCACGGCCCCGGACGTACTCTCCGGGGAGGTTTCAGAGCCGGTCTCCCCAACGGTTCCGGACTCGGAAACCGGGCTGCTTTCGTCGTCGCTTCCGGGCACGGACGTGCCGGTACCGGCTTCCGTGGAATTGCCCGCGAGGTTGATTGTAACAGTGCAGGAGCAGAGTGCGAACAGCGTCAGAAATGCCGTCAGCACAGCGAGAAAGCGTATCAAACTGTTTTTCATAGAGTATCTCCCCGATCGTTTTGCTTTGTTCCGCAATATGGACAGAAATATGTGTCTTTCGGTACGTTTCTTCCGCAGCCCGGGCAGACGGGAATCTTTTCTTTTTCGAGCGACGTACCGCACCGGGAGCAGTATTTTGATCCGGGCAGAACGTCGGCTCCGCAGGAGGGGCATTTTTCGGCAGCCGGAGCCGTCCCGGCGGCGGGAGTCGGAGTCCCGGCCGCGGCGCGCGCCTCTTCGTCGTACGCCCCCGCGGGCACCTGCACTCCGATCGAACGGTAATAGCCGTCGACGATCGCCCTGTCCGCCTCCGCGCGCGTTTTGTATACCGGCGTTCCGTCGGGATACACCGCGAAAAACTCACTGTGGCGCTGCGGCTTGCGGCATCCGGGACAGTATACGAATCCGTTCGGATACCAGGCGCGGAAACCGAGCTGACGGTCGGTATATTCGATTGCGGTGCCGCATATCGGGCAGCGCATGCGGTAGGTGTAACCGCTGGTCCATAAGGCGCGTTTGAACGCCATCGTTCTTCCTCCGTTTTTTCAGCGAACGTCGCAGGAGAAGATGTGAATCTGTTCCTCTCCCCAGGTGGAATTAAATCTTACGCAAAGACGCGAACCGCTGACTCCGAGCGGGATTCTCGCGAGCGAATTGTGGAAGTTGTCAAACTCTGCGAAAGGTCTGCCGTCGATTTCGACCGTAAAGGATTTCACCAGCGTCTTCGCCACCTTCATCGGCTCGAAATCAAGCCCCCTCATCGCGCGCTGCGCGAAAACGCGCATCTTCTTGTTGGAAGACACCGACTCTCTCGAGAAATCGGGGTCGAAGGCAATGCGCAGCTCGGTCAGCTCCTTCGTCTCTCCGAAATCGAAGGAAATCTCCCCTCCGACAGGAAGAGTCACGTAATTCACCGTCCAGTCGGAGTCGGGGCGCTCCTCTCCGTTGAAGAGCACGCAGAGATCGGGTCCCGACAGATTGCAGATCGCCGACGCGGTCAGTTCGGGTATCTCACGCTTAAGTCCCGGAAGGAAGCAGCCGGCGTCGAGAAGTTTATTCTGGAGCTCGCGGATATATTTTCTTCCGACCGCATCGGGCGTCTCGCCGCGCTTTACGCAGATCGAGGCCGCGGTTCCCATCGCCTGGCCGATCAGCGAGCAGGTCGCCATAACTCTCGTCGAGGAAAGGGCGGCGTGCGTCACCGAAATGTTGCGGCCGGCAAAGAACAGATTCCTCACGTCCGGACCGTAGATCACGCGGTAGGGTATGCCGTAGGGCGACGGAGCCGGATAGAGCATGGACGGCGGGAAGGAATATTCGTATGATTTGAAACCCGCGGGATTGTGATCGTCCATCGGCCAGCCGCCGAAGGCGATGATATCGTCAAACTTTCCGCCGGCCTCGATATCGTTCTCGGTCATCACGTACTGACCGATATATCTGCGCGACTCGCGCTTGCCGGGGAGAAAACCGACCCATTCGAGTTCCCAGTTGTCGGCCTTGTGGCCCGAGCGGTTTTTAACGTGATCCCAGATGCCGTAGGCAATCCGGAGAAGTTCGTCCCGCATCTCTTCGGCGTCGTGTATGCTGTCGCGGTCGCCGCCCATCTCGATCCACCAGAAGTTTGTCTCGTTCGTGCCGAGCTTATGCGGCCGGCTCATCGAGGTGGCAACCTTTATCGACTGATCCGCGATGCTCGCCGAACCGTCGGCTACCGGGGTGCGGACGCAGGAAAAGTTGAAATCTTCGTCCTTTTCGTAGACGTAAGCCCATTCGGGCGGAATGAATTCGACCGGGTGATCGGTCTCGCGGGCCTGAATCAGGCAGGACATACCCATCGTCTTCGAATCGGAGGTCTCGTGTCCCATCGCCTCTCCGTATTCGCTTCCCGATTCGCGGCCTACTCTCCACTTCGCTCCCGACAGGGTCGCGAGCACCGAGTCGCCCGAACAGTCGGCGAAATACTTTGCCCGGACGGTATGCCAGGTGTATGTCGTGAGCTGCCAGCCGGTGACGCTCTTTATCAGATACCCGTCGGGCGTCTTTTCGCTTTCGCAGTCGCAGCAGGAGCAGTTGAGAATCAGAGTGATATTCTCCTCCTTCTTCGCCTTCTCCCACATGACCGAATCCCAGACCGACCAGCAGAGCGTCGGATTGCGGTAGATATTCTCTTCCTCAAGTTCGGAAATGATGCCGGTCTCCCGGTTTTCCTTACCCTTGGCTCCGCGAACCCACATGCGGATCTCGCTCGAGGCGTTTCCTCCGAGCATCGGACGGTCCTGCATCAGGACGACCTTTATTCCCTCTCTCGCTGCGGCAATCGCGGCACAGAGTCCGGTCAGACCGCCTCCGACGATGCACAGATCGGTCTTGTGTTCGACGCGCGCCATTCCCGCGCAGCTGACGGTGTTTTTCATTTATCTGATCTCCTTTGCTTTTCCGGCGCTTCCGAGGACGCCGACGCGTCCCGCGACAAGCCTTCCGACCGCTTCCATTGCCGGTTTTCCGTATTTTTTGGGATCGAATATCCCGCCGTCTCCGGCGAGCGTTTCGCGAACCGCGGCGGTATACGCCTGCCGCAGCTCGGTCGCGAAATTGACTTTGCATATTCCGCGCGATACGCAGTCGCGCACCGATTCGTCGGACAGTCCCGACGCGCCGTGAAGGACGAGCGGGATGAGCAGGCCTTTCCTTTCAAGCGCTTCGCGTATCTCAGACAGTCTGCCGACGTCGAGCACCGGCGTTCCGTGATAGACGCCGTGGGCCGTACCTATCGCGACGGCGAGAGACGAGATTCCCGTCTCTTCGACAAAAGCGCAGGCCTCGCCGGGGTCGGTATAGATATCCTCTTTTACCGAAAGCGAATCCTCCTTGCCGCCGACCCGTCCGAGTTCGGCCTCGACCGGTATCCCTCTCTGCCGACAGAAGGCGGTCACCGCGGCGACGTCCGCGATATTCTCGGCAAGCTGGAGGCGGCTCGCGTCTATCATAACCGAGGAGTAGCCCGAGTTGACTGCTTCGAAGCAGAGCTCCCGCGAGTCTCCGTGGTCAAGATGAACCGCCACGGGAACCGCAACGCTCTCCGCGGCCGCCCTGCCGATAGCGGCAAACACGCCCGCCGACGCGTATTTTACCGTCGACGGCGTCGTCTGCAGGATAACGGGAGCGCCGAGCCCGTCCGCCGCCCTGACGATTGCCAGCGCCATCTCCATATTTTCGAAATTGAACGCGCCTACGGCGTACCCGCCGCGCATGGCGTCGTTCAGCATTTTCCGGGTGTCTGTAAACATTCCAAATCCCTCGCGCGGAAACGCATATTATTACGGGTATTATTATATCACCGAGGGCGGCCCGTGTCAAGTGCGGCGGAGGGCCGTGCGCGGCGGCGCTACAATCTCATTGACAAACAATCGCAAAACGGGTATAATTGTATTCGGAATTTTAAGGCAATACCGCACAATTCGACGCACAAATCTTGCCGGCTCTTTCCGCGCCTGTAGGGGCAACAGCGCACCATTTATCGTACGCATCCTGTCGGCCCTTTTTGTGCCTGCCGCGGCAACGGGGCAAAGCCACGTTGACGTAGCGTCTGAATGCTTGAGAAACATCCAGTTTCTCCGCGCCTTCTCAG
>JAGDAM010000185.1 GCA_017959485.1 Clostridia bacterium | reverse complement strand
GATATTGCAAGCTTTCGACGTGGGAACCGGCAAAGAAACAGCCGTCGTAATGCGTGCGACGGGTCAAACGTGTGCTTCCTGAAAACAGGCGCCAAAATTACTCGACAATCTCCGCACGCGAATTGTGCGGTATTGCCTTAACAGAAACCGGCGCTGAAACGGCCCGGAAATCTGCGCACGCCGAAAGGCGCGGCATTGCCTTAATGAACGGCGTTTTTTTCCGGAGCGGGGTTACCTCAGCTGTCCTTTGACGGTTTCCTCGGCCGCGGCCAGCGCCTCGGCCGTTCTGGACGCGTCTCTGCCTCCGGCCATCGCGCTGTCGGGACGGCCTCCGCCCTTACCGCCGGTGACCGCGGCTACCGCCGATACGAGTTTTCCGGCGTGTACGCCGGCTTTGACCGCGTCTGCTCCCGCGGACGCGAGGAAGTTGAGACGGTCGCCCGACGTCAGGGCGAGAACGACGACGGCCGACGGGTCTTTCGACCTGATACCGTCGCAGACGGATCTCGCCGTGTCGGGATCGATTCCTTCGAGGGCCGCCGTCGCAAGTTTTACGCAGCCGACGCTAACCGCTCCGTCCATGAGACCGCCGAGCTTCGAGCGGGCTATCTTCGAGTTCAGCGACTCTATTTCTTTCTTCATTCCCGCGAGCTCCGTCTGGAGAGCCGCGGCTTTTTTCGCCGTGTCGGCGGGGTTTGCCGCCTTGAGCGCGGAAGCGGTTTCCGAAATCAGGACTTCGCGCTCCTCGAGGAGACGCAGGACTCCGAGCCCGGTGACGACCTCGATCCTTCGCACGCCCGAAGCGACCGACGACTCTCCGGTGATCCGGCACAGACCGATCTTCGCGGTGTTGTCGACGTGAGTTCCTCCGCAGAACTCGACCGAGAAGCGGTCGCCCATCGTGACGACCCGCACCGTCTTTCCGTATTTCTCGCCGAAGAGCATCATGGCTCCGAGCTTCTTGGCGCTTTCGATGTCGGTCTCGACGGTGGATACCGTCTCGCCGGCGAGTATATGAGAGTTGATTATCGATTCTACCTTCGCGATCTCCTCTTTCGTCATCGCCTGGAAGTGCGAGAAGTCGAATCTTCCGCGGAACTCGTCGACGTACGACCCCGCCTGCTCGACGTGGGTGCCGAGCACTTCGCGCAGCGCTGCCTGGAGCAGGTGGAGCGAGGAGTGGTTGCGGCGGATCGCGTCGCGGCGTTCGCGGTCGACCGAGGCCGTGACCTCGTCGCCGACGGCGATCCGTCCCGATTCGAGGGTGCATTCGTGCAGATAGATTCCGTCGGTCTTTTTGGTGTCGGTAACCGCGATCCGGCAGCCGTTTGCCTCGATCACTCCGGTGTCTCCGACCTGTCCGCCGCCTTCTCCGTAGAAGGGGGTGCGGTCGAGTACAAGCGTGAAATCGCCCTCGGTTACGGCGTCGGCGGGAGCTCCGTCAACGAAGATCGCGAGAACGCGGGCGCCCGACGAATATTCGCGGTATCCGGTGAATTCGGTGGCTTGGAGGCCGGATATCATGTTTTTCGAATCCTTCGACCAGCCGCCCACGTTTCCTCTCGCCGCGCGGGCGCGTTCGCGCTGCTCGCGCATAAGCTCCGCGAATCTGTCCTCGTCTATCGCGACGCCGCGCTCGGCGGCGATCTCGCGTGTCAGGTCGGGCGGGAATCCGTAGGTGTCGTAAAGGCGGAAGGCGTCGTCGCCCGGAAGCGAAGCGCCGGCCGGTACCGCGGCGAGCATATCGTTCAGCTTGTCGAGTCCGGAGTCGATTGTCGCGTCGAACTTTTCCTCCTCGACCGAAATAATCTTG
>JAGDAM010000184.1 GCA_017959485.1 Clostridia bacterium | reverse complement strand
TACAGGCTCGGCTTCGACGAGAAGTACTTCGCCGATATGCGGGATAATTTGGATGAGGCGTCGTATTTGGCCTTGTTCCAGAATGAGCCGATCGAGCGTGAGGGCCTGTTGTACGACAGAGACACTTTGCGGCGGTACTTCGATCTGCCTTCCGCGGAGCCGGACGCCGTGCTGGCTGTCTGCGACACGAAGGACAAGGGCTCCGACTACTGCGTCATGCCGATCCTCTATCAGTACGGGCCCGACTTCTACGTCGAGGACATTGTCTGCGACAACGCACTCCCCGAACTCGTCGAAGAAAAGCTCATTACCACCCTTATCCGGCATAAAGTCAAGATGGCGCGGTTCGAGTCCAACTCCGCCGGAGGCAAGATCGCCGAGAAAGTGCAGGACGAAGTCAAAAAGCGCGGCGGTTTTACGCACATCACAACCAAGTACTCTACCGCAAACAAGGAAACGCGAATTATTGTCGACTCCCCCTTTGTTAAGGAGCACTTTCTGTTCCCGGATGACACCAAATTGCAGGATAGGCCGGAATACCGAAAGGCATTGCAAATGCTGTGCTCGTACACGGTGGCCGGAAAGAACCCACACGACGACGTTCCGGACGCGTTTTCGATGGCGGCGGACTTTATCCAGTCCTTCACCTTGAAAGAAGTGCAGATTATGCAGCGTCCTTTCTAAACTTCTACCAAATATTGTCAATATATAAACCGTATAAATATTGACTGTTTCGCTTTAATATAGTATGCTACAAGCATACAACAGTCTGCAAGAGAGGAGAAAGCGGCTATGCCCTATACGACGGCAGAAATCGGTCTGCGATTATGCGGGAGACGGGAAATCACCTACGACCCGGAGAAGATGGCGGACGAATCGATTGTCGAGACAATCAAGGCCGTTTTCCCGATTCACGAGCAAAACCGCCAGGAGATCGACTATCTCTGGCGATACTATAAAGGCGACACGCCGATCTACGGGAAGACGAAGACTGTCCGGGAAGACCTGAACGAGAAGGTCAGCGTCAACCACGCCTACCAAATCGTGTCTTTCAACGTCGGGTACTTGCTCGGAGAGCCGATCCAGTATGTCAGCCGTTCCGACAATCCGTCGGTTATGGAGGGAATCGGGAAAATCAACTCCTACATGTTCGAGGAGGACGCGGGATCGGTTGACGTGGACGTCGCGGAATGGTTCAACGTCTGCGGCACGGCCTACAAGATCATCCTGCCTGACAACGAGAGCACCGAAAAAGACGCTTCCCCGTTTGAGGTCTATTCTTTGGACCCGAGGTACACGTTCGTGGTGTATTCCAACGACGTGTCGCGGCGTCCCCTGTGCGCGATCACATACGTCACGGACGGATATAAAGATAACGCCAAGAAAACTATTTACAGCGTCTATACAAAGGACAAGTTCTACAAGGTCATCGACGACGAGATTGCCGAGGAAACGGAAAACCCGTGCAAAGAGATTCCGATCATCGAGTATCCCGCGAACAAGGCCCGTCTCGGAGCTTTCGAGATCGTTATCAGCCTCCTCGATTCCATCAACCTCGTCGAATCGAACCGCGTTGATGCTATCGAGCAGTTCGTCCAGGCCTTCATGGTCTTCATTGGCGCGAACATTGACCACGACAAGCTGCTCGCCCTCAAGGAAGAGGGCGCACTCCTGCTTCCCGAGAACGCAGACGTGAAGTACCTCGTGCAGGAACTGAACCAGACGCAGACGCAGACGCTGATCGACGAGATGTATCAGACTGTTCTCACGATCTGCGGCCTTCCGAATCGGAACGGCGGCACCTCGACGAGTGACACCGGGACTGCCGTCGTGTATCGTGACGGTTGGGAAGACGCCGAGAGCCGGGCGAAGAAGACGGAAATGCTCTACAAGAAGAGCGAGAAGCGTCTTCTCCGTGTTGCGCTCACTCTGTGCAAGGTGCTGAGCGATATCAACATCAACCTCTCCGACATTGAGATCCGGTTCACGCGCCGCAACTACGAGAACATCCAGGTCAAGTCTCAGGTGTTGACGACGATGCTTGACAACGAAAAGATCGACCGGAAACTCGCCTTCGAGGTATGCGGCCTGTTCGCAGACCCGGATCTCGCCTATCAGCTTTCCGAAAAGCAGTACCAAAAATCCTTGAAGGAGGGGCGGACGAATGCCGGACAAACCGATCCCGCAAGTGACGGCGGCGGACTTGGAGGCAATTAACTCCATCCTTCGCCGCGGCGGAAACGTAGAAATCCGAAAGCGGAAAGAAAGCGTCGTCATCCTTGAAGTCAAAGCCAAGGTAACAAAAGAAATCAAAGAAGCGGATCCCACCAACGGGTGAGATGCACAGTCCGACGGGACTATCGGCCAGGCAACTGGCGGTAGTCCCGCTTTTTTATTCACATGAATGCGATTGAACAGCGATATCTCGCATACTTCGACGAATTGAATGTGCTGGCCGGCCGGATCGACGTCGACACCGTGACGGTTGACGAGGCGCAGCGGCGCGTCGAATCGCTCCTCGAAGAAGCATATCTCCTCGGTTACTTCGATTGCGGATACGAACTCGGGGATTCACCCGAACGGGTCGCGGATCGTTCCAAAATGTCAAAATTACTTACCGTCAAGTTCGATGGGTTGGACACCGACGATCGCGTGGCAGAGTGCGTTATCGACCGAGACAAGGCCAGATTCCAGAAAGTTCTGGAAACGGAATGGCACCGCCTGTACAACGGCGGAGGAAACGACCGGGCCGAGGAAGTCGAAGAGGAAGAAGACGCGAGAATCTATAAAATCTGGCGGACGATGCGGGACCTCCGCGTCAGAGATACGCACAGTCCTCTCGAAGGTGTGCGTGTTCCGCTCAAGTCTCTGTTCTATACATGGGATGGAGACGAAGCCTATTACCCCGGTGGATTCCGGTCGGCGTCAAACAATGTGAATTGCCGCTGCCGGGTTACATATATCAGACAGTGAAGTCTATAAAACGCATAGCGAGACAACGCTCAATAACAGAGAACACAGCGGAGTGAACCGCTTCACCAAACGCGGAGGCATTTACTATGGCAAAGATCGACACGAGCAAGATCGAGAACTACGACAACATGACATCCGACGAGAAACTCGCCGCTATCCTGGCAATGGAAGTGGACGACACGTCGGAAATCGACCGCTACAAGAATGCGGCATCCAAGGCAAACAGCGAAGCGGCGGCGTTCAAAAAGACCGCGAAGGATTCCGAGGCCCGTATTGCGGACCTGGAAAAGAAACTCGCGGACATGGAGAAAGATAAGCGCGTCGCCAACCTCAGAGCGTCGTATCTCAAACTCGGATTCGACGAAGACCTGGCCGAAAAGACGGCACAGGCGTATGTGGCAGGAGACGACGAGACTGTCTTTGCGAATCACGCGGCTGTCAATGCGGCCCGTGAGAAGGACGCACAGGCGGCGTCTCTCAAGAACATGCCCCGTCCGGCGGGAGGCGGGGAGAAGGTACTTACCCGCGATGAAATCTATAAAACAGACGAGCATGGGCGGTACGTCCTCGACGCCGGTCAGCGTCAGGAGGCACTCGCCAAACTTGCTCAGTCAAGTTAACAACAAGAAAGGCAACAAACTATGGCACAGCTTGATTATCTCACCAGAGCGCAGGACATCACCGTGTCCGTCCGCGAACAGGATTTCGTAACCGTATTCGGAAACAACTGGGCGGCTCTCATGAACATCATGGGCATTTCCCGTCCCATCCGCAAGACCCCCGGCACGAAGCTCGTCTCTTCCAGAGCGGCTATCACGCTCCAGGACAGCGTCGGCGAAGGTGAACTGATTCCGTTCTCCCGTGCGACCGTGGAACCCGTGCTTTACTCCGATGTCACCATCGAGAAGTACGCGAAGTCCGTTTCCATCGAAGCGGTCGATAAGTTCGGCGCGGCTGTCGCGATCCAGAAGACCGACGAAGCCTTCCTCAACGAACTTCAGAACAAGGTCCTCACCTCCTTCTATACCTTCCTCCGCTCCGGCGAACTGACCTATACTGCCACCACTTGGCAGATGGCTCTCGCTATGGCAAAGGGTCAGGTCGTCAACAAGTTCCAGGAGATGCGCAAGACCGTCACCGAAGTCGTTGGTTTCGCCAACATTCTCGACGCGTACAACTACCTCGGCGCGGCTCAGATCACGATCCAGAACAGATTCGGCGTTTCCTATGTCGAGGACTTCATGGGCTATCGTACCCTCTTCCTCCTCTCCGAAACCGACATTCCTTCCGGCACTGTAATCGCTCTTCCGGTTGATAACATCGACCTCTACTACATCGATCCGGGCGACAGCAACTTCGCCGCTATGGGTCTGAACTACACCACGCAGGGTGTGACCAACCTCATCGGCTTCCATGCGGAAGGTGACTACACTCGCGCTACCGGCAACGTCTTCGCTCTCATGGGCATGGCTCTCTGGGCTGAGTACATCGACGGCATCGCGGTTGTTACCGTTGAGGCTTCCGGTTCTCTCGGCTCCATCACCGGCTTCTCCACGGCTGCATATGCGGCTGGCTCCGCTGGCGACGCTGAACTGACTGTTCCCGATCCGACGGTCAACGGCGGTAAGTACTACTTCAAGGCTCAGGCCTCCACTGCTCCTGCCGCTCCCACCTACCTCGCTCAGTTCGACACCACGGGCTGGACCGAAGTCGTGGACGACCAGGTCGTCTCCACCACCAACGGCCACAAGTACCGCGTCGTTGAAGTCAACGGTGCTGGACAGGCCATCGCCTCCGCTACCGGCGACGTGGTGGCAAAAACCTAAGCTCCCTTTCGGGGCTGACGATTGGGAGCGTGACACTGACTCCGACGTTCGCATCTGACACGTTGGAGTACACAGCCACAACCACCAACGCGACGAACAAAGTGACCGCAACGCCGACCGATGACACCGCAGAGGTTGAAATCCTTCTCGGTGAGACGGAAATCGAAAACGGATCCTCGGCAACGTGGTCGGAGGGTGAAAATGTCCTCACCATCACGGTAACAGGAACGTCGGATTCGACGGTCTACACCGTTACGGTCACGGCTGAATAAGAAAGGAGGCGGCAAGTATGACGCTTGAAGAAAAACGGGCATTGCTTTCTCAAATGACCGGGGAAACTGACGCGGATCAGCTCGCCGCCTACCTCGGCCTTGCCAGAACAAAGATCCTCCGTCGGCTCTATCCTTTCCAGTCCGACATTACCGACATGCCGGAGCAGTACGCGGCAAATCAGGTCGACATCGCGGCCTATCTGCTGAACAAGCGTGGAGCCGAAGGGCAAACGTCGCACAACGAGAACGGCATCGACCGGAAGTACGGTTCTGCTGACGTGCCGGAAGAATACTTCCGTGGAATCGTTCCGTATGTCGGCGTCGTGGGAGGCGCGCATGAAGGCACTTAAACGCAATGCGATTCCGGTGTGGTATGCTCTGTACCTCGGGGAGGAAGACATCCTCGACACCAACGAGCATCCCACCGGAGAGCGCAGAGCGAGATACGGCCCTCTGCGCAAAATGATGGCGAACGTCAACGCCGGATTCAACGGCAGATACGGTATCAACTCACAGAGTGCCGTGGAGCCGTTCGGCGTGGATCTCCGTTACGACAAAACCCTTGTTGTTGCCGATATGGATTGCCCGATGGATGAGTACTCCGTCCTGATCATCGACCGCCCCGTCCACTACGAACACGGACAGCCCGTGTTTGACGACGGGGAATCGGTTTACGATGACGACGGGCAGCTCGTTTTCGACCATATCATCATCAAGGTGGACAAGTCCATCAACGTCCTGTCATACGCATTAAAGAAGGTGAACGTCTCGTGATCCGAATGGAACTCATGGGGCTCACACAAGTGCTCCGGCATCCCTTCTTCGAGAAGGCGAAGCGGGACGCCCGTATGCGTGAATTCCTCGAAGAACTCGCGCAGATCGGTGTCCGCAACGCCACCATCCGATTCTCGGAGGCGGAGTACGACGGTGACAACGACGTCGTCGTGCGTTCACCCGTGTGGATCGACGAAAACACGCTCCAAATCGTGGCGGAAGGCAAAAGCATTCTGTTTATCGAATTCGGAACGGGCGTTTACAACCCCGTCGAGCACCCACGGGCTGATGATCTCGGAATGTTCCGAGGAGAATACGGCTATGGTCTTGGCAAACTGCAAGCATGGCGGTATGAAGGAGAACCCGGCACAAACGGCGAAGTCATCCAAGACGGGCCGCATGCCGGGGAAATCCTTACCCACGGCAACAACGCAAACATGTGCATGTATCTCGCCGCAGAGGATATGCGCGACGCGATCGCAAGAACAGCATGGGAGGTATTTACGCGATGATCGATATAGAGCAGGACGTATATCTCGCTGTGCGGACTGCGGTTCTCGCCGCTTATCCGAAAGCGACGGTCTCCAACGTCGAGGAGCGATCCCCGGCGAAATTCCCTTTCGTGTCCGTGCAGGAGCTGAACAACTCCACGCGGATCGACACCATCGACAGCGGCAGCAACGAGCGTCATGCGAACGTCATGTATCAAGTGGACTGCTACTCCAACGCAACGAAGGGCCGGAAATCCGCCTGTAAAGCTCTGTATGCCGTTGTTGATGACGTGATGATCCGTGCTGGATTTGCGAGAAGCATGACCAACCCTGTCAACATGGACCGCGGCACCGTCTACCGGATCACCGCTCGTTATGTGGCATCCGTAGACACCAACAATGTAATTTACAGGAGGTAAAGCCACATGGCATTCTCTACCTACAAAACCTTTCTGATGCTCGGCTCTGGCACCGGGACCATCACTTACTCGAAGCTCGTCGATATTAAATCGTTCGGCGACCTCGGCGGCGTGCCGGAAACCATCGACGTGACCACGCTCTCCGACAAGAAGCGCAAAACGGTTCCTGGCGTCGAAGACCTCGAAACGATCACCTTCACCGCGAACTACACCGCCGCTGACTACGACACCGTTGCGGCAGTTGCAGGTACGGAGAAGTCCTTCGCCGTCTGGTTCGGCGGCACGGAATCTGGCGGCGTTGTTACGCCTACTGGTTCCGACGGAAAATTCGAGATGACTGGCGTCCTCTCCGTCTACAAGAACGGCGGCGGCGTCAATGAAGCGCAGGAGATGACCATCTCCATCAACGCAAGCTCCGGTCCCACCAAGGCTTCGAGCTGACACCGAACACTATATAGGAGGTTTTAGCGATGGCTAAGACAATTACGCTTTCCCTTGGCGACGCCGATTACACCCTTGAGTACACCCGCGAGGCGGCAAGAGCTGCCGAACAGAGCGGCCTTGTGCTTTCTGAGATCGGCGACAAACCGAACATCATGGTCCCGATTCTGATCCGGTATGCGTTCTTTGCGCATCACCGCAAGCTGAAAGGCGCACAGATCGAGAAGATCATGGATGCGGTCGGCGAAAAGAGCGACCTGATCTCCGCGCTCGGCGAAATGTACGCCGAAACGGTCGAATCGCTCTTCGATACCGAAGAAGGAGAGACAGTAAAAAACGCGACGTGGAAGAAGAGCTGGTAAGTGACTCTTCGGAGGGGGAGGATCATCAGCGTCCTCCCTCTTCTGCTTCCGCTATATTTGACGAACACTTACCGTACTACCTTGCCATCGGAATGCCATACGCTCTGTTTTGGAGCGGGGACTGCACGGCGGTTATCGCGTACAGGAAGGCTTACGAGATCCAGAGGCGGCGCGACGAGCGCGACCTGTGGCGGCAAGGTATGTATGTCTACGAAGCGGTCCTCGACGCCGTTCCGGTGCTTCGTGCGTTTGCCAAGGCCGGGACAAAGCCTCTGCCATATCCAACCGAGCCATATCCCGTCACGGTGCGGGACGCGCAGGAAAAGGAAGAGCGGCGCGAACGCGAGGAATACGAGAACCAACAGAGAATCATGGAACAATGGATGATCGACGTCCGAAGAGCGCGAGAGGGAAAGGAGGTGCCGAAGGATGGGTGAGAAC
>JAGDAM010000183.1 GCA_017959485.1 Clostridia bacterium | reverse complement strand
TCATACGTGCTTTCCGACGTTTTTCTGTATACGCAGGAAACCGACGTCGTATAAGAGCCGACAGCCCTGCCCCAGTTCGTGTCCTCCGAGACCTTGCAGCTGATCTGCGAGATCGTGCAGAGCGTTTGTTCGGAATCGGTCGCGGTCGCTTCGACCGCCCTCATCAGGCAGTCGATGTCGCGGGCCCTGTAATCCTGAGCGGTATCCCACTCGGCGAGCATGTCCTTCATCCCAACGTCATACAGGGTCCCGGTGTTTTCCAGATAATGATTCAGCATCGCCGCGGCGTCGTCGTTCTGAAGCAGCATCCCTCCGAGGATCGTGATCTGGGCTCTCAGTTTAATCGAGGCGAGCGAGAGCTGCCTTTCGGTTTCGTCCTTTTCATAGAATGAGGATTCCTTTGACGCCGGCCAGACGTCGTAGGCCTGATTCACGCCGTTTGTGATATATGCCGGGGTCGGAGTCGGGCCGGCGGTCGTCGAAAAGCCGCTGAGGATATAGAACTCAAAGGTCTTTCCGGTGACCTTGTGGAAGGCCTCGACCTTCGTTCCGCCGTACTGATCCAGATAGAAGCATCCGTCCTCATAGATTACGGGATCCCAGTCGCTGAATGAAAACTCAAAGTCGTCGGGCGTTGCCCAGCAGAGATTGCCGGGCTCCGAAACCGCTCCGGCGGGTATGACCGATCCGATGGCCGATTCTATGCTGTTCATTACCGCGTCGGAGGGAAGCTCTCTCAGAGTGGATGAAGGACCGTTTCCGTAATAACCGGTGTCCGCAATCCTCCAGGCGGTCTGTGCGAATTCTTCGTATTCGGGAGTATACCTGTCGGTGATCAGACACAGTGAATCGCCGCACGAGCAGAGATAGTAAGTTTCCGAACCGTCCGTGCGGGAAACCGACACGCCTCCTCCGGCTGAAACCGAGATATTCCATCTGCATGAATCCGGGACGGCGCCGTCCGGATATTCCTGCGACAGTCTCAGCGTATCCGCGTCGGGGGCTTCCAGATATCTTCCCGGAGCCGATTCCGGACTGAGCGTATAAAGACCGTCGCCGGCGCCTCTCAGCCTCCATCTGACGCCGTCTCCCAGCTCCGCGATAAAGCCGGATTCGGCCCGCGGCGTCCCGTCGAAGTAGAGGAACGTTCCCGTTCCGGCGTTGTTCAGATAGTACGTTCCGTCGGGGAGCGTCCGCGATGAAGGCGCCGCGCCCTCTTCAAACCCGTAACGGACGGTGAGCACCGGACGGCAGCCAAAAGAGCCGTATTCCGAGCTGCAGAGCGATACCGTCCCGCTCTTGCTCTCATCGGCGGAGTATATAACGTATCCGAAGTGATTGCCGGCATAGAAATCCTCAAAGAGCCCTTCGGGGATATCAAATGTGCACACGCTGTCGGACGCACCTGTCACGGCGCCGGCGAGCTTTGTGAAGGAGGGCTGATTCGCAAACGAGACCGTCGCCGGGTTCCATCCGCGGGAGGCCTTTCCGAGGAATACCTCCCGGCTCTTTCCGGGCTCCGAAGCAAGCGAGAGCGACAGCGACACCGAGCTGACCGACGCCGAGGCGTCGATCGCCGGCAGACTGCCGATCCTGACGTACGCGCGATAGCTTTTTGAGGAGCTCACTCCGACGCGCAGCAGCTGATCCCGGGAATTGTCGGCAGACGACCCTTCCCTCACGTAGGTGTCGGCGACGTTCGAATGATAATCCGCGTTCACGATAGCCATACGG
>JAGDAM010000182.1 GCA_017959485.1 Clostridia bacterium | reverse complement strand
GGCGCGCACTCGAGCTCGGTCTAGAGATAGACCGTGTCGCCGAGGCTGTTCGTCACCCTGAATTCGACGGGATATGTGCCGACAGTCGTCGTCAGCCGGTCGAGATAGGTGACCTTGACCACGTCGGAGATGTCGCCGTCGATGCAGTCGTCAGCCTTCATGATGCCGGCGAGCTCGCTGATGTTGGAAACGGTTTCGATGAGGGGCGCGTCGAGCCTGAACACCGGTTGTGTGTAATCCGAGTAAAAGAGTTTTCTCCCGGCCTTGGCGGCGTTTTTGTCGCCGTCGAAGACGACGTACGTCACGGTAACCGAGCCGTCCGAATTCATGCGGGAGACGCTCTCGATGAAGACGTCTCCGCTGATGTCACCGTCCTCCGCGTCGGACGCGTGCACGCCCGACAGCAGTTCGCTGTCGGCGGCGCCGATCGACATTGTGACCGGGTCGGCGTCAAAAGTGATCACGGGCGCCTTTCCGGACGACGAGGCCTCACGGTAGAGGTTGAACCCAGCCCAGACCAGGCCCGCCAGCATCACCAGAACGATGGAGACGGTAATTATTCTTTTCATAAATCCTGTGTCTCCTTTCTAGTGGAACGGACGGATGTATCCGTATGTTACCGGCTCGTCCCGCAGGATCTTCTGCGGGTTGTCGAAGAGGAGTCTTTTCGCGGTCTCGCCCGAGAACTCCAGCGTCAGTATCTCTTCGACGCCGTCAAGCGCCGGCGTCCTGTGCTCCCAACCGTGGGCGTCGCTGGCGACGAAGGCAGTCAGCCCTCTCGCGACCATCGCGAAGGCGAGCTCGCGGGGCTTCCTTCCGAAGAACCCGGTGAAACTTCCCTTGTTCGACTGCAGCAGTATCCCGCGCGACGCCCACCGGAATAGGCGGTTGGGGTGGTCCTGTATCAGTTCGTATCTTTCGGGATGGGCGACGACCGGCACGACTCCGGCGTCGAGCAGACCGTCCAGGATCCCCTCCATCCGGTCGGGGTCGTCCCTGAAGCCGAATTCGATGAGGAAGTACCGGCTACCGGCAAGGGTCACGAGCTTCCCGTCCTTCAGCATCTCCGGCACCATGCCCGAGCCATACACCTCCATTCCGGGGTGCAGGCGGACCGGGATCTTTCGGTCGGCTATCTCATCTCTGACGCGGCGGAAAAGGTCGTCGATTGCCGGCGAGGCGTAGTTTTCAAACCGTCCCGCCTGATTCGTATGCGGTGTCGCGATGATATCTGTCACTCCGGATTCAGCGGCGATCTCCGCCATAAGGATCGAGGTATCGATATCCGGCGCGCCGTCGTCAAGACCGGGAAGAATGTGGCAGTGAATGTCTGTCATCCAATTTCCTCCCCCGCCCTGCCGGCAGGCCTGTAGGTCGGTACGATGCTCTTCAGATACCCGGCGCAGGCGCCGGAATCTCCGGCGCCGCATGCCTTTCTGAGAGACTCGAGCGTCCCGGTGAGCAGCTCTGCACAGGGAGCTCGGTCGCGGACGGCGCTGATCATCAGATGTCCGGTATCTTCGACTTCCTCCTCCGCCATATGGGTATCCTCTTTGAGTTTCTCGCCCGGACGCAGACCGATATACTCGACTTTGATGTCAACGTCCGGCCTGAGACCGGAAAGCCTGATCAGATTTCTTGCGAATTCGTCGATGTTGACCCCGGTGCCGCGGTCGAATATCAGCACGTCCCCCCCCTCTCCGATGGCAATCGAGCGCAGAATCATCGACGCGGTCTCGTCCGGAAGAAGATAATTCCTGATCATGTCGGGGTGCATCACGTATACCGGCCCCCCGGATTCGATCTGTTTTTTGAAGAGCGAAACGGCTGTCCCGCGGGTCCCGAGAACATTACCGAATCTGACCGACGTGTATTTCGTCCTGCAGGGAGAACCGCTTTCCGCTACGGGAAGTCCCGGCAGATATTCCCGAAGCTCCCCGGGAGTTATTCCGGTCCTGACCTTTTCGTCAAGCGCCCTGACGATCAGTTCACCCGCTCTCGTGCATGCCCCGGCAATTCCCGTAGGATAAACAGCCTTGAAGCTGCTTACGAAAACGAATTTTTCCGCTCCGTAAAAACCCGCGCAGACCGCGGCGTTAAGCGTTCCGAAAACGTTGGTCCCAACCGCTTCAAGGACGTTGTCCTCCATCAGCGGAATCGCCTTGCGGCATGCGGCGTGTATCACTATGTCGGGACGGTATTCCCGAAAAGATGCTTCATAAGACCGGGGTCCGCGACCGATCCGACGGTCGCCGTGAACACGAGTCCGGGATCGCGGCGGGTCAGTTCCTCCCTGAGTTCGAACAGATCGTTCTCCGACAGGTCAAGGGCTATCAGTCGTTTCGGATCGTATCTGGCGATCTGGCGGCAAAGCTCGGAACCGAGAAGACCCGCGCCTCCGGTCACAAGGACAGTGCTCCCCGCAATGTAGGGATAGACGCCGGACATGTCGAACCGCACCGATTCCCTGCCGAG
>JAGDAM010000016.1 GCA_017959485.1 Clostridia bacterium | reverse complement strand
TATGACCTGATGGGGAATGGTCGTATCCTTGATCGAAACGGTAACGAGATTTTTCTTCGCGTCTTCGATTCCCTTGCGGATCGCTTCGGGAACCTCGATCGCCTTTCCGAGTCCTACGCCCACGCGGCCGTGTCCGTCGCCGACTACCATAAGCGCGGCAAAGCGGGAAACGCGTCCACCTTTAACGGTCTTGGAAACACGGTTCAGTGCAACGAGGTTTTCGGTAAATTCCTTTTCCTCGACAGTGTTGTTTCTGAATGCCATTCTAATGCTCCTTGAAATGTTCAAAAAATGTTTGAACAGTGTACAAACCGGAAACAGCCCCGAAAGGCTCAGAACTTCAGGCCGCCCTCGCGAGCGCCTTCAGCCAGTTCCGATACACGTCCGTGATAAAGATAGCCGCCGCGGTCAAATACGACTTCGGTGATACCCTTTTCCTTTGCTTTCTCGGCGATGAGCTGACCGACCTTCTTCGCGGCCTCTTTGTTGCCGCCTTCGCCGAATTCCTTTCCGTAGGAAGAAGCCGAAACAAGAGTGATTCCCTTGACATCGTCGATGATCTGAGCGCTGATGTTGTTGGTCGAGCGGTATACGCAGAGTCTGGGACGCTCGGCGGTTCCCGAGATCTTTCCTCTGACTCTGATATGTCTCTTAAGCCGCGCAGCGTTCTTGTTCTTCTTTGAAACCATATCCTTTCACTCCTTCTTCGCTTACTTCTTTGCCGTCTTGCCGGCCTTGCGGCGAATGACTTCGCCTGCGTATCTGATACCCTTGCCGTGGTAGGGCTCGGGCGGTCTCTTCCCGCGGATCACCGCAGCGATCTGACCGACCTGCTGCTTGTCGGAGCCTTTTACGGTGATGGTAATCGGGGAGGCCTTCTCAGCCACTTCGAAAGTGATGCCTTCGGGCTGCTCTATCGTGAGAGCCGCCTGGGGATTTCCGTTGACGAGCGAGTGACCGAGGAAAAGGAGAAGTTTCTTGTTCTGAACGGTGGCTCTGTAGCCGGTCCCGTAGATCTCCAGGACCTTGGAGTAGCCTTCGGATACTCCGACGACCATGTTGTTGATGAGGGTTCTGGAGAGTCCGTGAAGGCTCTTATCCTCTTTCTCGTCGGTGGGTCTTTCGACTGTCACGACGGGGCCGTCGACCTTGACTGTCATCCTGGGGCTGATCTTCTCGGTGAGTGTTCCGAGCTTTCCCTTGACCGTCACGAGATTGGACTCGTCAACGGAAAGAGTGACTCCGGCGGGGAGAGTTATGGGTTTTCTGCCTATTCTTGACATTTTCTCTTCTCCTCCCCCTTACCAGACAAAGGCGAGGACTTCGCCGCCGACCTTTTCTCTTCTGGCCTGCTTGTCGGTCATTATGCCCTTGGACGTCGATACGATCGCGATGCCGAGTCCGTTCATAACTCTGGGCATCTCGTCGCAACCGGCGTAGATGCGAAGACCGGGCTTCGAGACCCTGCGGATCCCGCGGATGACCTGCTGCTTTTTGCCGACATATTTGAGGGTGATCCTTATGATGCCCTGCTTTCCGTCGTCTATTACCTCGTAGCCTGTGATATAGCCCTCGGCGGCGAGGATGTCGGCGATAGCCTTTTTCATGTTCGATGCCGGAATGTCCACGGTGGCGTGCTTGGCGCCCGAGGCGTTTCTGATCCTGGTGAGCATATCGGCAATAACATCAGACATTTGCATTGTGTTTTCCTCCATATGCAAGTTATTATTTTTCTTGCTGCCGTTCGCGGACGGCAACATATCGGCGGTTAAACCCGGCCGCAGCTTAGTTTCCTTCCGATATTCGGGGTACTTGTGGTTGTGTTCTCACGCCCTCCGGCAGTGCCGGAGGACAAGGCGCTTACCAGGAGGCCTTTCTCACGCCCGGGATCTCGCCCTTGTAGGCAAGATTCCTGAAGCAGATGCGGCAGATGCCGTATTTGCGGAGATAGGCGTGCGGACGGCCGCAGATCTTGCAGCGGTTGTA
>JAGDAM010000181.1 GCA_017959485.1 Clostridia bacterium | reverse complement strand
TTGGAAAACGTTTTCAGAGGCGTTTTGCGTTAATAACCGACAGAGGCACTGAATCACCGATACCCTGTGACTGCACCCTCCCCCGGGGGAGGGTGGCTCGGCGTAGCCGAGACGGGTGAGGGTGACAGAACCGTTGCTGTGCCTCAATAATCGTTAACGTCCGACAGCGGTCTCCAATATCTCGGGACCCTCATCCGGCCGCGTTCGCGGCCACCTTCCCACCAGGGGAAGGTAAGAGTCGCGGTCACCGCGAACACAGTGCCGCTGTCTTTTAAATTCTGCTCCTTCCGACCGGGCAAATCAAAATGATCCGTCAATAAGAAAATACCCGAAAGTCGAAGCTTCCGGGTATTATTCTTTTCAAGCGCATCCGCGGGACTTGGTTGCAGTTCCCCAGGCGCGTCAATCGGTATTGCCGCTTACGACGCGGGCGGTGTCTGAACGGCGGAGCCGACGGAGTAGGGAAGCGGGAATACCGTCACCGTGCCTTCGACGCCGGCGACCAGCGTCTCTTTGTAATTCGGGTTGGACGAGGTGTTCTGCACGCCTACGTTGTAGCTCTTCTTGGCGGCTGTCGGCCAGTAGGACGCTCCGCAGGGCCAGACGAGAGTCGAGGGAGCGACGAGCTTGTATGCCTTGATGGTGCCCGAGTCGTTGCCCCAGGTCGTGCCGCCGTGGTGGGCAATCTGAAGCAAATCGCAGTGCAGATAATCGCCGAAGCATTTGGCGGAGATTTCAAAGCCGTCGCCGGTCGCGTCGCCGGTGCTCAGATAGGTGGTCTTTTTTCCGGTGAGCGTATCTGTGAAGTTGAATTTCATGATCAGAGACGTCGTGTTGAGAGCTGCCGCCATCTTGGGCCCGTGGCTTTCGATTGTGTAGAGCACTTCAAGATCGAGTCCGAGATAACGGTATACCTGTCCGACGTGCGCGACGACGGGGTTGGAGCCGAGCGCACGAGCCGCCGCGTAGACGGTTGTGTAGGAGGATCCCTCGGTCGAAGTCCAGTTGCCGGCGTTTTTGGCCAGATAGTAGTTGATTGAGCGCTGACGCTCGCTGTCCGACATGAAGTTGATGAGGAAGTTTTCAACTTCGATTCCGGCGTTGTGCAGTTTCGAGTATTGCTTAGATATCATACCCATATGGTCGCCGTGCGAGTGGGTCACGATCCAGGCGGCGACCTTCATTCCGGTCTGCGAACGGTAGTCCGCCGACTGGCTCTTTATCGTGTTGATGAGCAGATCCGCCTGCGCGACGCGGTTGAAGCCGCCGTCGACGACGATGAAACGTCCGTCCTCAAGCCGGATAATTATCGAAAGGCCGTTGGTCTTTTCGGCGCCGTTGTTTGTCGAGTCGGGGTATCCGAGCCCGAGCATTGTAATCTGCGCCGAGGTGACTCTCGTTCCGGTTCCGTCTCCGAGAGCGTCGATCGACGCCTGCTTGTAATCCTCAATGATTATTCTGACCGACTTTTCGTAATCGTAATATCCGGCGTTGATCATATATTCGCCGTCCACGAGCGTGGCGAAGCTGTTGGCTCCGATGTCGTGCGATCCGCGCACGGTGTAGTTAAGGCCTTTCAGCTTGTCGAGGTACGCGCGGTATCCGTCGATATCGGTTTCGCGTACGATCACTTCCTGGCAGTCGTCGCCCGGATCGTAAATAATCGGTATGGTTCCGCCGTCGTAGTGCGGAATCTTTCCGAGAATGCCCGACAGCGATCCCTTGAACGAGATTTCGTCGTATGTCAGTTCGACAGAGCCGAGTTCGGAGTTTCCCGCGCGCTTGATCTTACGGATAAGGTCGTTCGCCGCGGCCGCGACCGCGGTGTCGGAGTAGCCGAATACCACTATCTTGCTGCCGACGACTCTGACTTCGTATTCGTTATATTTGAGGTCTTTCGCGACTTCCGCGCTCTCTTCGTAATTGACCGACCCGATCAGTATTTCGGGAGCGTCGGGATCGTGTGTTCCGTCCTTGCTCCAGTCGGTGATGAGGGACGAGTTAACGTTTCCGAACTGTCCGAGAGCGTTCAGGACGTTGCGGGCGACGGTGACCTGGCTTTCTCCGGTCGTGAGAGAATCGGATCTGACTATCTTCACCAGGGGTTGCCCGCCCTCCATCAGAACGAATGAGTTCTTTTCGGGAAGCGAGGTCGTGTCCTCGGTGGTTCCCGCGGGATCGGATGTGTCGACGGGAACGGCGGGTTCTTTTCCGCATCCGCAGAGTATCGCCGCCAGCGCGAGAAGAGCGGCTATGAGAGAAAAGAGGATTTTTTTGCGGTTCATCTGTCTTTCCTTTTTTTGATGGATTTTTATCAACAATTATTATTATATCACATTTTAAAGGCGTTCAAAAGGAAAAAATCAAAAAAAGGCCGCCTCGGCTAAAAGGATTGACTGCCGCCTCCCGGAAATCGCCTCATCCGATTGACAAGTCACTCCCGATATGATATAATCAACTCATATAATAATCTTCGACGGAGATTCAAAAATGAAAAAACTGTCAAAGTACCTTTCTCTGTTCACGGCGCTGATCCTGCTGATCTGCCAGTTCACGTCCTGCGCGAAGCCCGCGGAGCCGGTCGACACCTCGGCGCAAACCGAGGAAGTCACGACCGCCGAGCCGGTAGAGGATATTGTCATAGCGGACGGAGGAGAATGCCGCTATACCGTCATAAGATCTGAAAAAGCCGACAAGTCGTCGGTTCCGGTGCTCTCGGCGATAAAGCTTAGAAACACTCTCAGCGAGAAACTGAACCAGGCGCAGGTTGCCATAAGCGACGACTGGACGCATCCCACCATGAAGCCGCTCGCCGAGCGCGACACCGAGATACTCGTCGGAAACGTCGCGCGGGCCGAGACCGAGCGCGCTCTCGGGAGAATCCGCGAGCTCGACTTCATAATCACTGCCGAAAACGACCGTATCGTCATAACCGGAGGCTGCGACGAGGCGACAGGACGCGCGGTGGATTATTTCATCGAACACTACGTCAACCCGGCGGACGGAAGAATAGCGCTTCCCGGAGACATAGACCTTGTCGTAAAATTCGGGTACAAGCTGACGGATCCCGCGATCAACGGCGTGCCGGTATCCTCGTTTAAGATAGTTTACCCCGCCGGCGCCGCGAAAAACGATATGATGACCTACTACTGCGCGCTGAGTCTGTGCGACGCGATCACCTCGGTAACCGGGTACACGCTCGCGGTCTCCGACGATTCCTCGCCAGAATCGGAGTACGAACTGCTGGTCGGAAAGACCTCGCGCCCGGCTTCGTCGGCGGCTGCCGAAAAGCTCGGACAGGCGGAAGGCAAATTCATCCTCGGATGCGACGGCGGAAAGGTCGCGCTGCTCGGGGAAGGGTATCTCTCGGGTTCGGCCGCCGGCGCGCTGATTTACGAATGCCTGCCGAAGACCGGCAATAACGTTCCCGAACTGGCGGCTGCAACGCCGTCCGATCCCGTCGAAACCGACGCCAAGAGCGCGATACTTCTGATCGGAGACGGCATGGGCCGCAACCACATTGAGGCCTCCTACAAAGAGGGAATCATCGACAAATTCGCCGGCGATCTGGTCAAATGGACCTGGTGCTCGACATATTCCTATTCTGTGACGATAGGCAAGAAAAGCTATACCGACAGCGCCGCGGCCGGTACCGCCCTCGCATGCGGATTCAAAACGGTAAACGGATATATTGCCAAGAACCGCAACGGAAAGGACGTAATCAGTCTGCGCGACCTCGCCCATGATACCGGCGCGAAGACGGCGATCCTCACCACCGACAAGATCACCGGAGCCACGCCCGCCGTCTTTCTCGCTCATCAGTACGACCGCGACGAGACGGACGACATCCAGAAGCAGATCGACAAGCTTGTCGCGGACGGGGGAGTCGATTTCTGCGAGGGATCGGTCGACAACAAACTGCTCGACCGCACCCGCGCCGCGATGAGACTGATCAGCTCGAACGGCTCAAGCTTCTTCACCATGATTGAAGAGGCCTACACCGACAAGGGCGCTCACAACAACAAGTGGGACGTAGTATACAACGCGGTCAAGCGGATAAACGAAGTCGGCTACTACCTGATCGCCTTCACCGCGGTTCATCCGGATACCGTTCTGCTGATCACGGCAGATCACGAGACCGGAGGAATCACCGAGGGAAGCGACGGCAAATACGATTTTACCGTCACCACGCACACGAATACCGACGTTCCGGTTTACGGGCTCGGGCCAGGCGTCGATACCTTCCTTTCGGCGTCGAGAGTGGACAACACCGATATTTCAAAATTCATCGCGAAGCTGTTCACCCAGAACAAATGGGGAGAATAAAGGCGCTTTGCAGCGGAGGAAGCAGACAATGTCCGAATCACTGTTTATAACCGGGGCACACACCGGCACCGGATACCGCATCGCGGAGGTTTTCGCCGAACACGGATACGACGTTTTTCTGACCAGCCGTGACGGCGGCGCCGCGAGGGAAGCGGCCGAAAAGCTTGCACGCGAGAAGGGCGTCTTTTCGCGCGGATACGAATGCAATATAGGGAATGAGGAACAGGTCAAGGAGATCTTCCGCGATATCGACTCGACCGGCAGGACTGTGTCGACCGTCGTCCTCAACGCCGCGAACATGGGCTTCAGACCCGAGAATCCTGCGGCGGGTCAGGATTTCTGGACGGTATCCGTCGACGAGTTTTCGAAGGTATTCGAGACCAATCTCGTCTGGAACTTCACGATTATCCGCCAGGCGGCTCTGCGGATGAAGGAAAACGGCGGCGGGGCGATAGTTTTCATCAGTTCTAACACCGCCTACCGCGCCATCCCCAACCGCGCCGCCTACTGCGCCTCGAAGGGCGGGATAAACTCGCTCTCGAGGGCGCTTGCCGTCGATCTCGGCAAATACGGTATAAGATCGAACGTCGTCCTTCCCGGGACAATCAAGACCGAGCGCTGGAAGATGATGGGGAAGACTCAGATAGTCAACGGAGAACTGACTCCGATCGGCGACATATCCGATTTCGACGATATCGCGAACGCCGCATTTTTCCTGGGCTCGGCTCTCTCGAAGAATATCACCGGGACCGAGCTCTGCGTAGACGGAGGCATGTCCTGCCAGCTTTATCCGCAGCTTCTGAACGAGCTGAAGGCGGAACGAAACCGGCAAATACAGTAACAAACATCAAAAAGAAAGCAGGGGCTGTAAAAAAAGTCGAACTTTTTTTACAGCCCCTTTTTTCTCGCAATACCGCGCGATACGCGTGCGTCGAATTGTTCGGTGTTGCCTTAATTCGAGGTCAACCTCAGAAGACAGGCGCCTTTTTTCTCCTTGCGGCCGCGCAGAGAGCGGCAGCAAGAGAGCCTGCAGCGAGAACCGCGGAGAAGGCGATGACAGTGATCCTGTCGCCTGTGACCGGAGCGACGTCGGTCTTCCCGAGCGCAAGTTCGTAAATCCCGCCTCCTGTGAGCCGCCAGGCGCCCGTCAATTCGCCGAGTTCTCCCAACGTGATCAGGCCGCCGCTGCTGTAAGCCGAATACCAGCGGTGCACGTATTCCGGAAAGTAAGTAAACACCGCGTCGTACCTCTTGCCGTCGGCACTGCTGACCATTGTAAAAACACATTCGTTTTCGTCAAAGCTTATCAGCTTCCAGTCTGAAAAGCTCGTTTTCAGACTGTATGACGTATCATAATACGGACTGTACGGCTCTCCGTTTTTTTCGTATCTGTAATATGCGTCCGGATCCTCCAGATTGACTGCAAAATAGCATATGGTTACACCCGGACTCAGAGTAACCTTTCTCGGGTAAAGATTCTTAACGTCGTAATCTATGTATTTCCTCATTTCGTCGTCGGTCCAGTTGGAAAAAGCTTTCGTAAGAGCCCCTCCGGATATTCTCCATCCGGAACCGGTCAGCCTGAATTCAACGTCCATAAGCGTAACTTCGCCTATCGCATCAAAGGCGGACAGGTATACCATTACTTTGCCGGCAGCCGCAGAACCTGTACCGGACAGTGCGTTAAGCCAGATATCTTCCGCGCTTTCAGGATATATTGCCGGAAAATCGGTATACGGAATCCCGTCGGGAGTGACAAGACGTTTCGTCCGCTCTCCGTTCAAGCGAAAGGCCTCTTCGGAATACTCGCGTACAAGATAAAAAAGCCTTGCGGACTGCGGAAAATAAGAAATAAAAGTAACCGTGCCGTCGCCGTTATCTGTGTAGGTAAGGCCGCGGTTATACAGAATATAGTTTTTCCCGTCCTTTGAAAAGAACTGACAATTGTCTTCTAATTCTTTATAAGGTTTATCCGGATCGAAAGCGTCTATGGTTTCTCTCCACTCGGAGCACTGATACATCCACATTCCGTCCGCAATGTCTTCGGTATAGATCTCTCTTGCCTCCTTTGATACCGCCCCGACAGTAGTCGTAACGGGATCGTGGCGGACTGTATCGTAGATTCCGTCGTGATACCGAAGATAAAAATCGTGCGCTTTCAGGATAAGCTCCTTTGCTTCCTTTTCGCTTATGGTCGCGCCGGCAGCGGATGAAGGAATACGGAAGAGAGAAACTGATATAAGAACGGCTCCCAGCAGGCAAATGCCGATAACGGCTCTGATCTTTTTCTGATTCATTGTTTTTCCTCATTTCTGATTGCGGTATTGCATCAGTCAGAATAATTAAATACGATTATATTGTAGTCGTTAAGCGGACCGCTGTCCGGTTTAGTGATACGCGACCATTCTTCCTCGCTCCCCGCGTATCTGACGGTCTTCAGGGTGGAATTAAACGCACCGAATCCGATAAAAGTCACGCCTTTTCCTATCGTTATCGTTGAAAGATCCGTATTACCTGCAAAGGCATATTGCCCTATCGATATCACGCTGTCAGGAAGCTTCAGGTTTTCCGGACTTCCTGCCGTGAACGCCTGCTCTCCGATTATCCTCACGCTGCCGTCTTCAGGTATGACGCTGCTTCGACAGCCAAGCACCAGAGTCTTTACCGAGGTTTCTATGATACAATCGTTTGCGCTGTGATATTTGGGGTTTCCTGCGGATACGGTCAGGTGTTCGATCCCGCTGCATCTGAAAAACGCTGTGCTTGCGATCTCTGTCGTTTTTGCTTTCAGCGTAATCTCCGAAAGAGCCGTGCATTCGTAAAAAGCCATGTCCGCTATGGTTATCAAACTGTCCGGGAAAATGAAGGAGGAAAGAACCGAACATTCTCTGAACGCCTCAGAGCCGATATAGTTCAGCTTATTACCGACAATCACGTTCTTAAGACTTCCGCAGTGTTTGAAAGCGAAGGATTCAATCACGGTCACCCCGTTGCCGAGCACTGCGCTTTCAAGCTTTTCACAGTCGTAGAAAGCGCATTCTCCTATTATCGTCACGCTGTCGGGGATTGTTATCTCCGTCAGGTTTTTGCACCCGCGAAACGTATAACTACCGATCTGCGGAACGTTCTTTCCAATCACAACACGCGCAAGTTTAATGCATCTGTCAAAGGCGTCTGCTCCGAGCGATCCCACACTGTCGGGGATTGTGATTTCGGTAAGAGACGAGCATCCGTAAAAGGCGTTGTCGCCGATTGAAGTCACGCAGTCCGGGATCGTCAGCTTTTCAAGTTTATTGCATCCGTGGAACGCGTCTCTTCCGATAACGGTCACGCTCCCGTCGGACGGTATGACGCTGTTCCTGCATCCGAGCACGACCCGCCTGTTGGCGGTATCGATAATACAGTTACCGGCACTCCGGTAGACCTTGTTTCCTTCTGAGACCGACAGGGACAGAAGACCCGAACATCCACTGAAGGCGGCGGATCCTATCGACGTGACGCTTGCCGGGATCGAGACCGTCTCCAGAAGAGCGCAGTTTTCGAATGCCTGTATGCCGACAGACTTCACCCCTTCGGGAATAGCCGCCCTGACAAGCTTGCCGCAGTCTTTAAACGCATAGTTCCCTATAGAAACTACAGAATCGGGAATCGTAATGTTTTCAAGTCCGGTGCAGTAGGCAAAAGCGTATTCGCCTATCGAAACGACCGAAGCGGGAATCGTAATCCTTTTCAGTTCGGTTTTGCCATAGAAAGCGCGGTTCCCGATCGACGTCACGGGTTTTCCTCTGAATTTGTCGGGAATGTCGATCTGCCCGTTCATGATCACGATGCCTGTGACCGAATAGCTTTCACCGTTTCCGTTCAGCTCGAAGGACAGACCGTTTCCTCCCTCGGCAGCGCCGCATACGGTGCAGACCCGGTCGGCGTCGTAGCTGTGACCGGTGGCTTCAATAGTCTTGTTATCAATGAGGCCGCAGGATTTGCACGTGCGTGTTTTGAGTCCGGACTTCTCGCACGTTGGCTCGCTTACCGTCTTCCAATCGGTGAACACGTGTCCCGTGGCTTCGACTATATAATGCTCAACCAGTCCGCACCAGAGGCATCTGCGGGTCTTCACGCCCGGAAGAGTACAGGTCGGAGCGGGTTCATACGTCCATTTACTGAAAACGTGAATATGAGCGGGAGTGTCTTCTGTTGTTTCGGTAACGGCCGGAAGGGACGTTTCGTCTCCCGGAATTGATTCCGGAGACTGATCCGAGGTCTCGTCGGGAGACGCCGAGGAAGACGGAGCGGCGGGTGTATCTTCGGGAGGCTCTTCGGTGACTTCGGTTGTACCGTCGGTCCCGGATGAAAATCCGAATCCGAAGTTGTCTGGCATCATTCCGAAGAGCAGCGCAGTTAACAGTCCGGTCGCGAGGGTGACCGAAACGATTATTGCCGCGGTCTGCAGAGGACGCGTCTTTGGGCGCGCGGCGCCTTCGCCGGCCCGATACGGTTCCGCGGCCTCGTCGGTGTATTGTTCGTAAATTTCCGACATTGCGTCGAACAGTTCTTCAGATTTCATTGTCTTTTCTCCGTTAATGACGACAGGTGTGCCTTCAGTTTTTTCCTCGTGCGGAACAGTATCATTCTGACCTGTCCCTTTGTCAGGCCCGAGCTTTGAGCAATCTCGGCCGGTCTGTCAAGAAAGTGATACCTGCGAAGGAAGATTATCCTGTCGGTCTTGCGCAGGGAGGAGAGAAATCGGTTGAGCTCGCCTTTCAACTCCTCTCCGGAAAGATGCAGCCCGTCCGGAAGACAGGACGACAGTTCCGAGAGGATATCTTCGTTACGTTCCACTATGCTTTCAGGCGATACTCCGAAAAGCGCGGACATCATATCGACGCTCATCCGGTCCGGACGGCGGCGGCCGGTCTCCCATTTGGCAACCTCGCTTCGTGAAACGTTCAGCCGTTCCGCGAGCTTCTCCTGCGAAAGGCCGGACAGCA
>JAGDAM010000180.1 GCA_017959485.1 Clostridia bacterium | reverse complement strand
TTTCAAGACTTCGAAGCGGAAACCGGCACGAAAATGGCCGGCAGGATGCGTGCGGTGAATGGCGCGGTATTACCCCTACAGGCGTCAAAAGGGCCGGCAAGATCCGTGCGTCGAATTGTGCGGTATTGCCTTAATATTATACAGTCCGATCCCCCTTTTGTCAAGGAGTTACGTCTGCCTTAACGCGCCGCAGGTTACACTTGACTGAACAGTCTCAATTTGATATAATTGTGAAGTAATAAAACCCGAAAGGACAATTACAATGGCTGAACAGAAAGAAAAAAGAATACCGACGAGAGAAGAGGTCAAAGAGGAGTTTACCTGGAACCTCTGCGACCTTTTCGCGAGCGACGACGACTGGAAAAAGGAATACGAACTGCTGGGCGAGGTCCCGGCGAAGCTTGCCTCTTTCGCGGGAAAACTCGGAGAGAGCGCGGACAGTCTGCTCGCCTTCCTGAAGTACTCGGACGAGATCAAAGTGCGAATCTCGGTCTTTGCCGAATACGCGAACTGCAAATCCGACCAGGACACCGCGAACGCGGCCTGGCGCGACATGCGTTCCAAGGCGATGACAGTCGCGGTTAGCGCCGACGCGGCTTCCGCTTTCGCGACCCCCGAGATACTCGATATCCCCGATGAAACTCTCGCCTCCTTCTTCGCGGAACGCCCCGAACTTGAGACCTGGCGCAGGCCGATAGAAGTGATAAGAAGGAGAAAGGAACACATCCTCTCGGGCACGGAGGAGAAGCTGCTCGCGGCCGCCGGAGAGATGTCGATGGGACCGTATACAATCTGCGAAACCTTCCGCGACGCCGATATCCGTTATCCCGACGTGACCGATTCGGAAGGAAACCCGCATCAGCTGACCGGAGAGTCGCTCGTTCCGCTTTTGACCTCTCCCGACCGTACGCTGCGTCAGAACGCCTTCGAAAGCTATTACACGCGTCTCGGAGAATTCAAAAACACCGTCGCCGCCTCGCTCGACGCGCATTTCCGCACTTTGAAGTTCTTCTCGGAGGCGAGACGGTACCCTTCGACGCTCGAGGCGTCGCTTGACGAAACCGAAGTGCCGGTCGAGGTTTACAAAAACCTCATCACCGCGGTCAGGGGAGGCCTTGACGCGATGTACCGCTACGTGCGGCTGAGAAAGCGTGCGCTCGGAGCCGACGAACTGCACATGTGGGACGTCTATACTCCGATAGTCGCCGACGCCGACCGCAAGATCGGCTTTGAGGAGGCAAAAAAGACCGTCCTCGAGGCGCTCTCGGTGCTGGGAGACGACTACGTCGGTCTTCTGCGGGAGGGCTTCGAGAACCGCTGGATAGACGTATACGAGAACGTAGGAAAGCGCGGAGGCGCCTATTCCACCGGAACCAGCCGCCCGCATCCCTACGTCCTGCTCAATCATACCGACGACCTCGACAGCCAGTTCACGCTGGCGCACGAGATGGGACACGCCCTTCACAGCTGGCACTCCTGCAAATACCAGCCGGTATGCACCGCAGACTACGTCATCTTCGTCGCGGAGGTCGCCTCGACCTGCAACGAAGTGCTGCTGATGAAGCACCTGCTTTCAAAGACGAAGGAACCAAAGGAGCGCGCGTATCTTATCAATCACTTCCTCGATCAGTTCAAGGGCACGGTGTTCCGTCAGACGATGTTCGCCGAGTTTGAGCTGGCGATGGGAGAGATGATCGAGTCGGGCAACGCCCTGACCGCAGACGCGCTCTGCGCGAAATACTCGGGGCTGAACAGCGCTTATTTCGGACCCGCCATGTCGAACGACCCGGGAATCGCTCTCGAATGGGCCAGAATCCCGCATTTCTTCTACAATTATTACGTATTTCAGTACGCGACCGGCTTCTGCGCCGCCGTCGCCATCGCGAACCGCATACTGACGGAAGGAAAACCCGCGGTCGAGGATTACAGGAAGTTCCTCTCGTCGGGATCCTCCCGCGATCCGATCTCGCTTCTGAAGATTGCCGGAGTCGATATGTCGACGTCGGGGCCTGTCGAGAGCGCGCTTTCGCTGTTCGGAGAGCTTGTCGACGAGCTTGACGGGATTATCTGAGCGAGGGAAGAAACTAAATAAAAAAAGGGCTGTAAAAGCGTCTAATGACGGGTTTACGGCCCCTGTTTTTTATTGGTTTTATTATGTCACAGTTCGCGAAATAAAACCTTCGCCACTGCCGCCTTGCGGCAAATCATGGCGCAGCCAAATCATGCCGCGTAGCGGCAATTCATTCTCGGGAGATGATTTGCCTTCGGCATGAATTGCGCCTTTGGCGCATGATTTGAACCTTCGGTTTATGATTTGCGCCTTCGGCGCAAGAACGGATTCATACCAAAGCATATTGGTTAAATCCCAAATACTATATTGTGATTATATCAGCAAAAGCAGCGCGACGGCCGGCATCGTCGCGATTGAAAGAAGCGTGCTGACGGCGACGAGCTTCCCGGCGTACGCGGGGTCGCACTTCCCTTTCCCGAACAGCTCGGAAAAGATGGCGGTCGCCGAGGCGGCGGGAGCCGAGGAAAGGATGAGCACGACGGCCATCACCGTTTTATCCAGCAGCCCGCAAAGTTCCAGCGGCTTCATCACGCAGAAGGCGAGAAGCGGGAACAGAAGATGTCTCACCGCGACGAAGAAATAGAGATATTTGTCTTTCAGTATGCCTGCCGGACGGATTTCCGCGAGACGGACTCCGATGATAATCATCGAAACCGGCGCGACCGCGCGGCGCAGAGTGTCGATCATCGTGACGAAGATCGAGCACAGATGCCCGGCGACGTCGTTCCGGATAAGAGCGCCCGAGGCGTCCTTCGCCGCGGCGGACGCGATCCAGCCGCCGGCTCCCGTCACGTAGAGAATAATGCCTATTGCGATCGGTATTACAGCGGGGTTGAGCACCGTCTTCTTCAGCGAAATATAGGTGCGGTCGTGTGAAAAAACGTATCTCCCGAGTGTGTACGCGAAAAAGTTGAACCAGATGAGATAAACCGTCGCGTAAACGAGATATCTGTCTCCGAGGACGTCGCTTATGAGCGGAAGCCCCATATATCCGGCGTTCGAGAAAACGGTGCCGAATATCAGGGCGCTCTTAATCATCTCGGGCGCTTTTTTGAAAAGAGCGGTCGACAGCAGATAAAACCCGCCGTGTATCACGAATGACACCGCGAATACCGCGATCATCCCGCGGAAAACTCCCCCGTCGAAGGGCTCGATGTAACCGTGGAGGAACATCGCGATCTGAGCCGCGTAGATAATGAACACCGACAGCGGAGAGGCGAAATCTCCGCGCGCGATTCCCGTCTTTTTCAGTACGAATCCGATCAGCATATAGCCGAAAAGCGTCGCGACGGATATTACGAGAAGAGGGATGGATACAGTCATCTGTTCCGCCTCCGGTTAATCATTCCTGAGGGTAGACGTCGAGACGGTAGAGGTGAGCCCCTCCCCCGCTCTGGTAGAAGTTTACGTAATAGGTCCCGTTGACCCAGAACATCGACTCCGACTCGTAGGCAGTCGGAAGATGAACGTCGGTGACGTACTGACCGCTCCAGTTATAGGTCATAAGTATGTTGTCGGCCGAGCCGCTCATCGGGAAATAGATGTATTTATCGTCCGAGCCCATTCCCTGGGCGGTGTATCCCCCGGTAGGCGTGCGCGTGAATGATTTCAGAACTTTGAATTCGGACGAGGCGATATAGAGCGTCTTCCCGCCCTGGCTGATCGCGTACAGATCCTTTTCGACGCTGTAGGTGATCGCTCCCGATCCGACGGGTATGTTCACCGTCTGTTCGACGACCTCGAGCGTATCGGGGTTGACGGTCGTCAGTATCTTGCCCTCCGACGACCCGTGCGCCACAACCAGCAGCCGCTTTGCGCTGTCGTAGGTCATATCGTTGCCGTGAAAGACGTGGAATGGCTGGCTGTGTCCGACGAATTCTCCGGTATCGAGCTTGTATTTTGAAATGATCGCGTCGCCGTCCCCCGACGTGCGGAGTATGAAATAGGCGTAGGTCCCGTCCGACGCGGCTCCCTGCCCGACCTTGTATATGTCGAGCGGCCGCGCGTAGATAACTTCGGTCAGTGTCACTCTGTACGGCTTGCCGGAGGAGATGAAATCCGCAAGCGTCTCGCGACGGCGCACCTCGAAGATCCGAATATCCTTTTTGACGGTGACGGTATCTCCGGCCGCCGCCGAGGTGCCGACGACTTCGGAAAGAAAGGCGAGACAGCCGAGATAAGTCAGTTCGTCATCGGTGCCGAGGATGACGATCTTGCGGCCGTCCACCCTGATCAGATATCCGTAATCGGGCAGTTCGGCGCGGGCGGCTTCGGTCTCCGCCCGGTTGGTTTCACCCACCAGGATCTCATAATTGTCGTTAACGACCGACTTCGGATTTCCCTTCTCCCAGTCGGAAGCGATCGGGAAGTTTGAACCGGTGATCTCGCCGAGGCGCTTTTTGATCTCTACCGCGCCCCTGACCGCGCCGTTCTCATTGTTTTCTTCCGCCTGGACTGCGTCGGGCCGGATCACCGTAAAGCTTTCGGCGCCGGCACCCGTCAGGGTGAAATAATCCTTTTCTTCGGGAATGGTGTCCCCGGCGGATGATTCTTCCGCGGCCGGTACTGTATCGCCTGCAGTATCCGCGCCGTTTTCAGGGAGCGTATCCGACGCGCAGGCGGAAACCGACGCCGATATCAATAATACAGCAGCCGCCAGAGCGGTGATTTTGAAAAAGTTCCTTTTCATATTCCCGAAACTCCTCTTTGAAAAGTAGAGCGATGACGCGGCGCGAACAAAGCTCACGGTGTCAGACCGTGCGTTTTTTTCTGAGCTATTCGCGAAAATCACAAACCGAGCTTATCCTTCAGCGAAGACCAGGCACCGGACGATATCAAAATGGTATACGGTTTTACCTGTCCCGGTATTCTGCGGATTATACCGCAGCGCTCCATACTTTCTATCAGCCGGAACGCGCGGTTGTAACCGATCCCGAAAGTGCGCTGCAAAAACATCTTCTCGGTCCTTCCACTTTCGACGACACTGTCGACCGCCTGAACGAACAGACCGTCGGCGGCGGCCGCTTCCGAGACCGCTTTAGGCCTCACTGACAAAATCTCAATCTGTTCCACGATATCTCCTATCAAACCTTCGGTATTGGTGCAGAGGCAGAAATCGGCTTCGCGCTTTACCTCTTCGGTCGCGTTTGCGGGACAGACGCCGACGTCGGCCGCGCGGAGCATCGGCAGATCGTTTTCGTAATCGCCCGCGGCAATGACGACGGGCGGAATTCCCGTGTGCTTTGCCCCGTATTCGCGGAGCATGCCGAACCAGAAGGCCTTGTCTGTATCTTTTGACTGAAGTTCAAAAAAGGTGCTGCCGGACTTCGAAAGGCAGTACCGTCCCGGGAAAGCCGATTCGATATCTGCGCGCAGGGCATCCACCTCCCCGGGCTCGGCCCTGACCACCAGTTTGTACCACTTTAAGCTGCCCCACTCGGAACGGGGGAGAAAGGCCACTCTCGACGCGCGGGCTCTTGAAAGATCGCGTCGGAGCATGGCTGATTTGTCGTAATTCTCCCGCGAAACGAGAAACCCGCCGGGCACCGAAATCCGCATCCCGTAATCCGGATACTTTTCGAGTATATAGTCGAAAACCTCTCCGACGTCGGGCGGAAGCGGACGCTCGGCCGTCGTAACGCCGGCCGCGGCGTCGTAAAGCTGAGCCCCGTTGCAGCCGATGACCGGCGCGTTTACCAGTTCGCGCAGGTCCGGCAGCGCGTCGGCGACGACGTCGGACGAGCGCCCCGTGGCGACTGTAAAGATTCCTCCCCCCGCGGTAAACCGCTTTACCGCTTCGATATTGCGCTATATCCTCGCGGCGTGCGGACCGAAAAAGGTGCCGTCGAGATCGGTAACGATCATATATCCGCGAAAAATCCCGGTTTTATCGTTTGTCATGAGTCAAAAATCAGCCCGAGGGCCCTCCGAAAGTTTTCGGGCGGAGGCGCGCTGAAGGTCATCCGCTCGCCGCTCCTCGGGTGTGTCAGCTCAAGAGCGGCCGCGTGGAGCATCTGCCCTTTGAAAAGAGACGGATGAAGCGTCACGAAACGGTCGGAATCACCCCCGTAAAGCGGGTCTCCGAGGACGGGGTGACCGGTATAGGACATATGCACCCTGATCTGGTGCGTCCTGCCCGTCTCAAGGCGGCATCTTATATGCGAATAAGCGCCGACGGAAGATATTATCTCCCAATGTGTGACGGCTTCGCGCGCGCAGGGATCGCCGAGTCTGACAGCCATCTTTTTCCGGTCGACCGGATGCCTTCCGATCGGCAGATCGACGGTACCGCCGGTCTCACCTTTACCGGGAGTGCCGGCAACGATCGCCTCGTAGGTCCTGCGGGCGCTGTGCTCCTTGATCTGAGCCGCGAGCGACGCGTGCGCTAAATCGTTTTTCGCGGCGACGATCAGCCCCGACGTGTCCTTGTCGATCCGGTGGACGATCCCCGGGCGCGACACACCGCCGATGCCCGACAGACTGTCTCCGCAGTGGAAGAGCAGCGCGGAACAGAGCGTACCCGAAGGATGCCCGGGCGCCGGATGGACCACCATCCCCTGAGGCTTGTTTACGACGATGATATCTCCGTCCTCGAAGACGACGTCGAGCGGAATATCCTCCGGCTGAAGGTCGAGTTCGGCGGGCGGCGGAAGAAAGGCGGCGACGGTATCGCCCGCCTTAAGCTTAGCGTTTTTGGTATCGGCGCGTCCGTTGACGGTAACCCTCCCGTCAAGGCAGAGCGCCGCCGCGCGGGATCGCGACAGCGGCGTCGGTTCGGCGGCGGAACGCGCCGCGAGAAAATGGTCGAGGCGGCAGGGCAGATCCTCCTCCCCGACCGTATAGACGTACACCTGTCCCTCGTCGTCGAAGACCGGCGGCTGAGAGAAAAGGGTTTCCGGGTTACTCATGATTTTCGCCTTCCCCGGACTGCTGCGCCTTTTTCGCGCGCTCCTCCTTTTCGGAGCGGACGGTATCGGCTATCAGATAAAGCATCAGAAGTCCTGCACCGACGCAGGCACAGGCGTCGGCGACGTTAAAAATCCATTTCCAGACGGGGATCAGGTAAAAATCGAGAAAATCGGTCACGTCTCCGAGGAAGATCCGGTCGATCATATTGCCTATCCCGCCTCCGAGCACACGTCCCAGGGAGACGGTGAGCAGTTTGTCCTTCGGCTTCTTCAGGACGACGAAGACGATTACACCGACTATCGCGACCGCCGAAAGCAGTATGAAAATCCATCTGTGCTCCGAGAGCATGCCGAAGGCGGCGCCGGGATTCCGGATATAGGTGAACCTGAAGACGCCCGGAATCAGGTCGACCGACTCGCCTACCGCCATTCCGCGCATGACCAGAACTTTTGAGCCCTGGTCCGCGGCGATAACGGCGGCGGCGATCAGAAAGCAGATAAGCATGCCGGTATCAGCCGATAAACGAGACTATCCTACCGCAGCGGCGGCAGAGGAAGCCGCCGTCGGGCGTCTCTTCGCCTTCGGTTTCGTATCCCCAGCACCTGTCGCAGCGGCGGCCGTCGGCCGGCTCGGTGACGACGGCGATCGGGCGGCCGTCCTCGGGACGGAAGGCGGGGCCGGAGGGATCGCCTTTTACGACTTTCGCACCCGACGTGATGAAGACCGATTTGAGCTCGTCGGCGGTAAAGCCCGAGAGCAGAGCCGCGATCTCGTCGTCGGTTGTATAAACGGTGATTTTCGCGTCGAGCGACTTGCCGATCATCTTGTCGGCGCGGGCGATTTCAAGCGCCTTCATAACGTCGTCGCGGATCTCGAACAGACGCTCCCAGCGGGACAGACCGTCGAAAGCGGCTCCTTCGACCTGCTTCGGCATCATATTCAGATATACGCTTCTCCTGTCGTCCGAGGCGCGGTGCGGCATCGCCTGCCAGATCTCCTCGGCGGTGAAGGCGAGCAGCGGAGCGAATATTCTCGTCATCGCGTCGATGACAATATACATTACCGTCTGTGCCGATCGGCGCGCCTTCGACGCGGCGGGCTCGACGTATACTCTGTCCTTCGTGATGTCGATATAGAGCTTCGACATATCAACCGTGCAGAAATTGTTGACCGCGTGATAAACGGTATGGAACTGATATCCGGCGTATCCCTCCGCGCATACCGAAATGAGCGAGTTCAGGCGGCAGAGCGCCCATCTGTCGATCTCGGGAAGCTCGGATACCGGGACCGAATCCTTATCCGGATCGAAGTCGCCGAGATTGGCGAGAATGATGCGGGCGGTGTTTCTGATCTTGCGGTAGGCCTCGGACAGCTGCTTGAAGATGCTGTCGGAGCAGCGCACGTCGACGCTGTAATCGCTTGAAGCGACCCAGAGGCGCACAAGGTCGGCGCCGTATTTTTTGATGATGTCGTCGGGAGAGATGGAGTTGCCGAGCGATTTGTGCATCGCTTTTCCCTCTCCGTCGACAGTCCATCCGTGAGTCAGGACTTCGCGGAAGGGGGCTTCGGTCCTGCCGGAACCGACGGCGGTCAGAAGCGACGCCTGGAACCAGCCGCGGTACTGGTCGGCGCCCTCTAGATAGAGTTCG
>JAGDAM010000179.1 GCA_017959485.1 Clostridia bacterium | reverse complement strand
TTCTCGCCAAGTCCCTTTGAGCGCTGGAGAGTGTATTTCGTATCGCCCAGCTTTTTCAGTATTTCCGCCTTTTCAAATTCGTTGAAGGCGAAATAGGTCTCTCCCTTCGCCGTTATTTCGAAAAGCGGCGTTTCGGCTATAAACACCTTTTTCTCGCGCAGAAGGGTGGGGAGCAGGCGGTAAAAGATGGTCAGCAGCAGCGTTCTGATCTGGAAACCGTCCTCGTCGGCGTCGGTGCAGATAATGATCTTCGCCCAGCGCAGCGAGCCGAGATCGAAGGTGGCCAGATCGTTGTTCTTGACCTTCGTCCCCTTGTCCAGCTCGACTCCGCAGCCGATGACCCGCAGCAGATCGACGATTATCTCGCTTTCGAATATCTGCTTGTAGTCGCTCTTCATGCAGTTGAGCGTCTTGCCGCGGACCGGGATTATCGCCTGGAACTCGGCGTCGCGTCCGAGTTTGCAGGAAGTCAGAGCCGAATCGCCCTCGACTATGTAGAGCTCGCGGACCGCCGGATCCTTCGAGCGGCAGTTGACGAATTTCTCGACGCGGTTGGCCGCGTCTATGGTCCCCGAGAGCTTTCTTCTGATGTCGACTCTCGTTTTTTCCGCGTTTTCGCGGCTGCGCTTGTTGACGAGCACCTGGGCGGCTATTCTGTCGCCTTCCGCGGGATGCTCGATGAAATAGATGTCAAGCTGCTTTTTGAGAAAATCGGTCATCGACTGGGCGATGAACTCGTTGTTGATCGCCTTTTTCGTCTGATGCTCGTACGACGCCTCGGACGAATGGCTGCTTATGACTATGACGAGACTGTCCGCGATGTCGTTGTAGGTGATCTTCGACTCGTTTTTATTGTATTTTCCCGAGTTGCGCAGGAACTTGTCGATCGCGTAAACGAACGCGTTCCGCACCGCCTTGTCGGGAGAGCCGCCGTGTTCGAGCCAGCTGGCGTTGTGGTAATACTCCTGTTTTCCGCTGACCTGAGTGAAACAGAAGGAGAAATCGGCTTCAAGATAGTATTCCTCGCGGTCGGCGCGGTCGCGGCCGCGGTCCTCCGAGTGCCAGCTTACCGGCTCGGTGATCGAGCTGTCGCCTACGAGTTCGCGCACGTAGGCGGACAGCCCCTCTTCCGCCGAATAATAGAACTCGGTCGACTCGAATTTTCCGTTCGGCTGCTCAACCGAAAGGATGAACTTCACTCCGAAGTTTACCGCCGCCTGGCGGTGGAGCACGTCCGCAAAGTACTCGTGCGGGATCGCGATGTCGGTGAAGACGCCGAGATCGGGAAGCCAGCGGATCACCGTCCCGGTGCGTCTCTCTGATTTCGAGAGTTCACGGACCTCGAGTCCGGTCACCGGCAGCCCCTTCTCGAAGCGCATATGACTGACTTCGCTTCCGTTGTACGACTCGACCTCCATATATACCGAGGCGCACTGGGTCGCGCAGGCGCCCATTCCGTTCGTGCCGAGCGAGGTCTTGTAGGCCGAATGGCTCTTTTTGTTGTCCATCTTTCCGCCGGCGTAGAGTTCGCAGAAGACGAGCTCCCAGTTCCAGCGCTGAAGCCGCTGGTTGAATCCCATCGGGACGCCGCGGCCGAAGTCCTCGATCTTCATTGAGTGATCCCGGTAGACGGTGGCGCGGATCTCCCTGCCGTATCCGGCGTTCGCCTCGTCTATCGAGTTGGCGAGTATCTCGAAGAAACTCTGCTTGCAGCCTTCGAGTCCGTTTGAACCAAAGATTATCTCGGGCCTTTTCCGGACTCTGTCCGGCCCCTCGTACATCTCTATGCTGTCGTTTCCGTATCCCGAAGAACGGGTCTTTTCATCATTTTTCTTTTCTGGCATTTTTATCTCACAAAAACAGTAAAACTCAATATATTATACCAAACAACCGGGGAAAAATCAATATCTTGTGAAATGTTTGACAAAGAGGCGCGAAAGTGGTATAATATTCGCGAAAAACAAACGCCCCGCCGGGGCGCCCGGGAGGATTAAAATGCAGACGGTAAAAACGGTTAAAATTCATTTTGTCACGATAGCGGACCTTTACGAATTCGTCGCGGCGGCGACAAAGTACCCCTTCGACGTCGTCCTCAGATCAGGACATTACAACGTCGACGGAAAGTCGCTCATGGGACTGTACTGCCTCGATCTTATGAACCCGATTGAGCTCGACGCCCACACCGACGGCGGCGAGGAGTTCTTTAAGGAAATCGAGAAATTCATCGTCAAGTAAGCCGAGTTTTACGTTCCCCGACGTGGGAGGCATACGGTGATGAACTCTCAGATATAACCGATATACTCAGACGGTAAAAAAGCACTCAGGCCCGGATTCTGCCGGTCTTTGCCTGAGTGCTTTTTATTTTTGTTTTTTCAGTCCTGCCTTATCTGAAAAAGCTGCTTCAGCCGCGCTTTTTCACGCAAACGGCGGCTGACGCGACGCAAATCACGGCGAGAATCGCCGAGCCCGCGGCGGATCCGCAGCCCTTCTTTCCGGAGGAGGGTTCGGTGACGTCGGGTTCGGGCGCCGTGCCGGCGCCGCCCTCGGTTCCGGTTACGGGTTCGGTACCCTCGGAGGTCTCTTCCCCGGTCGCGGCGGTATCGGCGAAGCTTACCCGGGAGAGCTGGGTCACGAGCGAATAGTTCTGTCCCGACGTCGTCCTCGAGGTGAAGGTGAAGAAGACGTCGGCGTCTCCGGAATCCGCCGTTATTTTGCCGGTCTTCCGGTCGTATTCGACCTTGCGGCCGTCGGCCGAGACGCAGGAAACCTTCGAATTCCCGGTGAGATCGACCTCGGTGCCGTTGTAGCTGACGCCGGTTATCTTCCAGGTTCCCGCCTGTTCGTCCCGCTCGGCTCGTAGTTCCTTATAGTATTTCGACGCCCACTGGCTGTAGTTCGTGGTAAGCCCGCGGACTCCCATCGCGAAATATCTGTCGAACTGCTCCTGCTTGTTGAGCGTCCAGGTCCAGGTCGAAACGCCTCTGATCATAAGCTGGCGGATAAGATTCTCCCCGAGCGCTCCCGAGGCGAAACTGGGGCTGTAGACAGCTCCCGTCCGCTGCAGATAGGGCATAACCGCCGCCATGACCGACAAAGGATCCGAATCGTCCGGCGTGATCGAACTGTTCAGCCACGCGGCGGAGATTTCGGGGATCTTCTCTCTGATCGCTTTTATCGCCGCCTCGTGGAAGGAGATCACGACCACGTGAGTCAGCATATCGTATTCTTTTATCAGCTTCGCGAGCGGAGCCGCCGCCGAGGAGTTGTTGTCCTTCAGTTCTATAACGATCGTCTGACCCTCGGAAAACTGCTTGAAGTAATCTTCGAGCGTCGGAATCGGCTCCTCGGGCGCCGAAGTGTTGGATACTATTTTAAACTGAGAAATTTGCGGAAGCGTCATCGACGAGATGTTTCCGGTACCGTTGGTGGTCCTGTCTATCGTCGCGTCGTGCATCACGATCAGCACTCCGTCGGCGGAAAGATGAATGTCGTTCTCGACCATGCAGGCGCCCGCCTCGTAGGCCTTGACCGACCCGGTAATCGAATTCTCCTGGTAGAGCGAAGGCAGTCCTCTGTGTCCTATTACGTTTTAGTATCTTGTCAGCGTGTTTTCGGGATAAAGAGATTTCATCAGCTCCAGCGTTCCCGCGGGGCTGTCGCAGATAAGTCCGGAAACACCGCTGTTGATCGCCCTGACGGCGGCGGTCGCGTTTCCTCCGACGTCGGCCCAGCAGGTGACGTATCTGTCCTGCAGATAGCTGACGCTCTCTTTGTTCATCATGCCTCCCCCGAGGATGACTATCCGCGCGCCGGCTTTGATTGCCTCCGAACGGATCGTCTCGGCAGACTCTCCCGAGAAGGATGAAAAATCGAGAGCCGCGTGAAGATTGCCGTTGACCTTCCTCGCAAGCACGATCCGCGACGCGCTGTCGGAAATGATCATGGCGTCGCGTATATCGGATTCTCTCAGCCACAGGGCGACCGCGTTCGCCGCCTCGTTGGACGATACCCTGAAGCAGGGGACGGCCTTCCCGCCGAGCGCCTCAAAGCAGGCGGCAAACGACGTTTTCCGAATCGAGGAACCCGAGGCGAGAATCACGTCGACGGTCGACGCCGACGCGTCGTACACAGCCGTGAAAACGGCGACCTCGGGCATGTCGGCGGAGAGTCCCGCAAAATCGTCCTCGGTCGAAATCTCCTTAACGAGCGCGGGCGACAGGGCTATCGGAGAATCCGGAAAGTCGGGCGAGGCGTAGTGACCGGGTATTATTCCGGAGTTCGCGGCGGAATCGGGATTGACCTTAACCTTTATGCTGTCGATCTCCATCCGCACGCCTCTGACCTGGAAGCCTATGCCGCCCGAGACGTAAGGAGCGTTGTCCTGAGACAGGACCTTCGAACCGTTGAGATAATACTCTACGCTCTTCCCCGCCGCTTTCACGGTAACGTCGTTGAAGGCGGTGTTGGAGGCGTTGCAGGAGCCTTTGGACATTACGTTCCACGCGGAGGCGGACGTCCTCTCGGCTATCTCGCAGCCGTTGGACGCCGACGAATTGTAGCGCAGAGCCGTCTGGAGGTAGGGCTCTCCGGCGGCGCTAACCCGGAACATAACCGAGCCCCAGCGCGAGTTGGCGGATTTGTACTGAGTAAGCTTGAGCGAAGTTTCAATGATAACGTCGCCGAATTCCGCGGGGATATCCCGGAAGAGCACCCGGATATATCCGTCTGACGGAGGCGTTCCGTCGAGGACGAGCGTACCCGCCGCGGCGTCGTGAGTCACCGTTGCACCCGAAGTCTGCTGGATTACCGTGAGTGCGCCCGAAGGATCGGTCAAGAAATCGTTCTCATATATAACGTATTCCGACGAACCCTGAGCCGCGGCAACCGCCCACACTTTCCTGGTTGCCCCGCGGTATGAGGCGCTCAGCGGATAGATCCCGGCGGACGGCGGCGTAAACCTGTCGATCTCGCGGTTTTCACTCGTCCACGTGATTTCGGTACCGGGAACGACGTCCCCTCCGTATTCGAACTGGACTGAGCAGGTGCGCAGATCGAGCTCGCGTCCGGCTTCGGCGCAGATCGCCGGCGACGCGAAGGTCGCGATTTTTCCGGCATCGGACTCGTCCGCCGATCCGTAAAATGCGAACGCTCCCGCGACGATCGCCGCGGCGGTCAGAAACAGAAGCGTTTTCGTAAAGAATCGTTTAATTCGGGTCATTTCATCCTCCCTGCCGGAAGAGTTCCGGCGGCTCGGCAACAGAGTTATTGCCTGCATTTACATTATACAAATCCAAAGTGAAAATGTCAAGAGTTATGAGTTGCGAAAGGAAAGTATTGTATTTTGTAAATAAATATGATATAATTGTCAATATAAGGGAGTAGTCGGCGCTTCGCGCGCAGCACGGATCAACAGCACTAAGCCTGCCCGGGGCTTATGGTCCGCGGCACCCTCCGGCGTCCGCCGGTCGGCGACAAGACTTATTGCGTGCCGGAGTGCGTCCGCCAGTGGTTTTCTCCCTCTGTTCGCCTCCGCCGCGTGATTATTATTACGGGCAGGAGGTTTTTTTATGCAAAGCAACACACACAGCCGCAGTGCTGCGGGAGGCGCCTTATGAGAGCGCCGTACCTGACCCCTTCCGATGAAGTCCTGAACGGTCTCTCGTCAGGCAAAGACGGTATCACGCGGGAGGAGGCGTCGTCGCGGCTCGCGTCGCACGGTCCGAACAAACTCGCAGAGGCGAAAAAGGATTCGCTGATCAAGAAATTCTTCGCCGAGCTGGCCGACCCGATGATAATCATACTGCTCGTCGCGGCCGTCATCTCGACGGTCACCGAGCTTTACGAGGCGGGATGGGTCTGGAAATTCCCCGCCGACGCGGTGATCATTCTCTTCGTCGTCATAGTCAACGCCGTCCTCGGAGTGTTCCAGGAAAGCAAGGCCGAAAAGGCGATCGAGGCGCTGCAGAAGATGTCTGCGGCCACGTCGAAAGTTTTGCGCGACGGTGAAATGACGACCGTTAAGAGCGAGGAACTCGTTCCCGGCGACGTCGTACTGCTCGAAGCCGGAGACTCGGTCCCCGCCGACTGCCGGATACTCGAATGCTTCAGTCTGAAGACCGAGGAGGCGGCCCTCACCGGAGAATCGGTTCCCGTCCTTAAAACCGCCAAAACTCTCGCGCCCGAAGGGGAATCGGTCCCGCTCGGCGACCGCAAAAATATGGTCTATATGGGTTCCAACGTCGTTTACGGGCGCGGCAAGTGCGTTGTCTGCGCCACCGGCATGGACACCGAGATGGGCAGAATAGCCGGCGCCCTCGCCGAGGCCAGGGACGGCGACACTCCGCTCCAGAAAAAACTCAACCAGCTGTCCGTGATACTCACCTGGATGGTCCTCGGGATCAGCGCCGTCATTTTCGGCGTGCAGGTGATCCGGGCGCTGATAGCGGGCACGGCGGGCACCGGAATGCTCGACGTCACGCTGAACTCGCTTATGATAGCCGTTTCGCTCGCGGTTGCCGCCATCCCCGAGGGACTCGCGGCGGTCGTCACAATAGTGCTCTCGATCGGCGTCACCAAGATGAGCCGCCGCAACGCGGTCATCCGCAAGCTGACCGCCGTCGAAACGCTCGGCTGCACTCAGATAATCTGCTCCGACAAGACCGGCACTCTGACGCAGATCAAGATGACCGTCGTAGATCACTAGGGAGACGACGAAAAGAAACTCGCGGTTTCCT
>JAGDAM010000178.1 GCA_017959485.1 Clostridia bacterium | reverse complement strand
CGGGCGTCAGAAGTTCGGCGCGGTCGCCCGACGAAATCTTGTTCTTCTGTATGAAGAGAGCAGGTTCTCCCGCGGAGGCGCCGGCGAGCGCGGAGGCGAGATAGGCCTTGTCTCTGATATATCCCGGCGACGATACCGTGTTTGCGCAGACCGCCGGATCGTCGTAAAGAAATCCCGTGCAGTATTCGCGGTGCGATACAGATTCCAGTTCGCGCATAAGTTCGGGAGCGGGAAGATAATCCTCAGGTGCGCCGCCGGCTGAGACAAAGCGCCCGAGTTCGCGGACGGCTATCGCGTAGGCGTTGGTTACCACTGCGGCGTAATAGGCCGATTTGACTCTTCCCTCGATCTTGAATGAAGACACCCCCGCGGCCGCGAGCCGGCCGACGCTTTCGATCAGGCAGAGGTCTTTGGACGACATGACGAAGGTCCCGAGTTCGGTCTCTTCGATCGGAATGCGCATGTCGGGGCGCTTTTCCTCGACGAGCGTGTAATTCCAGCGGCAGGGCTGCGAGCATTCGCCGCGGTTGGCGTCGCGGGAGTTGAGCATATTGGAAAGAAGGCATCTTCCGCTGTAGGAGACGCACCTCGATCCGTGAACGAATACTTCGAGTTCGACAGAGTCCGGCAGGCCCTCGCGTATTTCGGCGATCTCGTCAAGCGTCAGCTCGCGCGCGAGCACCAGCCGCGACGCTCCGAGCTTTGCCCATCCGCGGGCGGCTTCGACGCTGCAGACGCTCGCCTGAGTCGAGACGTGTATCTTCGCGTCGGGCCGGAGTTCCCGCAGGAGCGAGAGTACCCCGAGATCGGTCACTATGAATCCGTCTATATCGGTTGAAAGCGTCTGTGCGATAAAATCGCGCAGCGCCTGATATTCTCCGGTGTGAGGCAGCGTGTTCAGCGTAAGATAAATCTTTGCTCCGCGCGAATGAACATGCCTCGCGGCGCTCTCCAGCTCTTCGGGTGTGAAGTTGCCCGCCGCCTGCCGCATTCCGAACCGCTTTCCGGCAAGATACACGGCGTCCGCGCCGAAACGCAGCGCCGCCTCGAGCTTTTCGCGGTCCCCGGCGGGCGCGAGTATTTCGGGTTTTTGGAAGTCAGTCTTCATAAAAGGTCATGTCGCCGTTGGGCTCGACCGTGAGATATACGTCGGACAGGGCGCAGTTGTGGAAGACGGTCTTTTCGAAGAATTCGGGAAACTCCTCCTTCGTCACCTTCGACGCGGTCTCGATCGCCGTCGAGGTGAGTATATGCGAAGGAGCGATTTCCGCGACTCCCGCCGCGGCGTTGTCTCGCGCCATTCCGTGATGCGGCCATTTGAAAAGATCGGCGCCCCTGAATTTTCTTCCCCAGACTTTGAGCATCATATCGAAGTTTTCGTTCGTGATGCTCTTCTCGCGCTTCATGCTGTCGCCGGTCATCACTATAGTCTTTCCGGCGTAGGACAGTTTGAACCAGAGCGAGGAGGCGTTGATAACGCAGGTGGCGACTTTGGCCGGACCCGGCGCTCCCCCGAAATATCCGTTGACGATTATGTCGACGCATTCGGGCGAGGACCAGTCGCGTTCGGGCGGGTAGACGGTGACTTTCGCTCCGCCGAAATCGAAATGATCGGGATACTCCCATTCGGTAAAGAAGGGAATATGATGGATCTTTGCCTGCGGCTGGTAGCGCGCGATCGCGTCGGCGAGCCGTTCGCGGTATTTTGTGTCGCCGTTGCCCTCGTATTTCGGATCGAGCTTGGAGAGCGGCGGCAGATATACGTCGTTGAACGAAAAACGTTCGTCCGGTATAAGCGTCTCGATCGCGGCGGCGACGTGGTCGACGTGGAAATGCGAAAGAATCCAGGTGATCCCGAGTTTTCCGCCCGGGTTAACCTCGCCGCGTATTCTGACGAGCCGGTCGATCGCGTCGGTACAGCCGGTCATCCCGGCGTCGTTCAGGAGCACCTGCCGGTTTATCACGAAGATGAAACAGTCGGATTTCGTGATCTCGGCCGGGTGTGAAACGAATATTCCTCTCAGCACCCCGTCGGTGCGCGCGAGGGACGAATAAAACGAGTTGATTTCCTTTTCGGTCATTTTCGGTGATTCCAATCTGTCGGACCCGTCAGACGACGGTGATGAAAAGCCAGGAGATGAGAGCGGCTATGAGAGTCAGCGGGTCGAGGTCTCCCCCGCGCACGACGCGCAGGATCAGCGACGCCGCGAAGATGCAGAAGAGTATTATTCCGAGCACGCGGCAGACCGGTCTCTTCGCGTCGAGCAGGCCGAGTATACCTGCGACGAGCATGAAAGCCCCTCCGGCCGTCACGAGAAGAATATCGAATCCCAGAGAGGACAGCGAGGCGATTTTCGGGATGAGTATCGACGCCCCGGCGATTATGTAATTTATGCTGATTATTATCCGCGTCCGCTTGCCGGCGGACGCGCCGGAAGCGATTTTTTTCTTTCCGTTTGCCATTTATAATTCCTTTTCTCAGGTCGCCGGACCCGCCGCAACGGGGATTTCGTATCTTATCTTCAGGACGGTGTCCGAGGCGAGCGCTTCAGATATCAGTCTTTCGCAGTCGAGTTTTTCCTCTTCCGCCAATACGGCTGAAAGCGCCGGACGCGTCTTGGGATGTCTCGGTGTAAATACGGTGCAGCAGTCCTCGTAGGGAAGGACGGACGTGTCGAAACTTCCGATCCTTCTCGCGACCGAGATTATATCTTCTTTATCGAGCCCTATGCAGGGACGGAGAATCGGAAGAGACGCGGCGTCGTCGGATACCGCGATCGCTTCGAGCGTCTGCGAGGCGACCTGTCCGAGACTGTCGCCGGTGACGAGTCCTCCGCATCCGGCAGCTTCGGCGGCCCGCGACGCGATCTTCATCATGAATCGCCGTAGGATAAGAGTGAAATACTCTTCGCGGCATTCCCGCGAAATCGTCTCTTCGATTTCGGTAAGCGAGATAACGTGCAGACTGATCGAGCCCGCCCATCCGGCGAGGATCGACGCCAGCGAGACGACCTTCTGCCTCGCGAGCTCGGAGGTGTAAGGGAAGGCCTCGAAATAAACCGCGTCGAGCTTGAGCCCGCGCTTGGCCGCCATCCATCCGGCGACCGGAGAATCGATGCCTCCCGAAAGCAGAAGAAGCGCCCGCCCGTTTGATCCGGCCGGCATTCCGCCCGCTGATCTCTTCTGACCGGCGCTGAGAAAAGCGCTTTCCTCCCGCACGTCGCATTTTACGGTCACGTCGGGATTCTTAACGTCGACGCGAAGGTTGGGATACGCGGCGAGCAGGTCGCCTCCGAGACGAGCGCTGATCTCGGCGGAACGCATGGGGAAGCGCTTGTCGGCGCGTTTGGTTTCAACCTTGAAAGACGATGCCGCCGACAGCTCCGGAGCGAGGCCTTCGACCGCCGTACGGCGGATCGATTCATAGTCCTTCTCAGCCGTGACGGCGCGGCAGACCGCGTTGATTCCGAACGTGGAGAAGAGGACGCGTTCGCAGGCGCAGATTTCCCCGTCGGACGCGCCGTCCGCCGGTTCGACGTATATGACGCTCTGACCGCGCGTGACCGAAAAGCGCCCGGCGCGTTCCAGCCGGAACCGCAGCTCACGGACGAGCATCGACTCGAAGGAGGACCGGTTGGCGCCTTTTAAAACAATTTCTCCGTATTTGCAGAGAAAGATGATTTTTCCGTTCATTCCGGGTCGGACTCGCCTCCGTCGCCGTCCCTGTCGCCGTCTCCGTCCTCTTCGGAGGATTCGGCGGGAACTTCATCGGGGTCGGAACCGATTTCTTCTGCTCCTTCGGGAACCAGCAGAGCCGCCGCGTCGTCGAGGAGTTCCTCGGGAACGAAAAAGTCGCTTCCGTAAACGTTGAAGCCCATAATAACCCTGACAAATCCCTCGGTGCTCGCCTCGCGGATTACGTAAGGTATGCCGGCAGAACGGAGTATGCTTTCGATCACCGCCTCTTCGGCGTTGTCCTGTGCGGTGATGAGCTTCGCGTATTTAACTCCGTCATCTCCGACGGCTGGCTTGTCGTTCTTTCCGTCTTCTGCGGGAAGATTGACCGGTTTTCTTTTTCCAAAACCGAAAATAGACATGTTTCTCCCTCCGGCAGCCGGTTCAGGCGTAGTAGTTGGGGAAGAGTTTTTCCCAGACCTTCATGCAGCCGATCGTGTCCGCGATCGAGGTGTGAGCGACTCCGTCCCAGGCGATGTCGAAGCACGCCATGGCGTCGGTCAGACTCGCGTGAACGACGTCCGGGCGGTGTTCCTGGATGTATCTTACGAATTCCGTAGCGCAGTCGCGCACCTTGTTCTTCAGCGCCTGCTGCTCCTCGGGAGTGTCGTAAATGCACTTGATATGACTGTAGTCGGTGGATACTCCGTAGGCGATGATAACGTCGGCCGCGTCGAATATCCGCCTGATCTCCGGAGTGATCTCTTTGAGAGTGCGTTCTCCGGCGACCATTTCGGGGGTGATTCCGTGGATTTTTTCGGTCCGCTTCCACTTTTTCGTGTGAGTCGGACGGACGAGAGTATCCATAATTTTCCTGCCGTTGGCGTCGTATATGGATACCGAAAGGATCTCGTCGTGATCGTAGAATCCGGTCAGTTCAAGGTCGAAGAAGAGCACGCGGTCTCGCTGCATTCCGTAAAATGCGTTGCGGTGCGCGTCGCCCTCGGCCCTGCGCTGAGCGAGGTCTTCCTCGTAGCAGTCCCTGCACATTTTTCTGCGGAAGCGGGGGAATCTGCCGCATTTCGCGCACAGAAGCGGCTTTCGGACAGTCGTCTGCTTGTCGTAGAAATAGATGACCGATCTGTCTTTCTGGCGTCTGGTGAATGCCACCGGCTCCTCGAAAAGCTCGAGATGCATACCCTCGATCTTTTCCTTCGGATAATAGCCGAGAGACGCGGCGTTTCTGACCGTCATCCGGTCGATGACCGTGCCGCTCGGAAGAGTCAGCGTCTCTCTCTTTTTGTCGGTGAAATACCACAGTTCGGGATCTTCCTCGACGACCTTTTCGGGGTCGAACCAGAGCTTGATGCTTCCGTCGTTCAGCTGTGAATAGGCCACCGGCAGCCCGGACGGAGTCAGATGCAGCATCCGAAGAGTTGCTCTGTCAAGGTAGTTTCTGTTCTGCGCGTCGCGGGAGTTGGTCTGCACGATCTCGGCTCCCGAGCGCAGTCTGACTGAGTCTTTCAAATATACCTCCGGTCAGGACGCCCCGTGAACGGGCGCCCGGTGTAATCATTATCAGAATAAATAATTGGCTGTCACCCCGGCAACGGTGTGCCTTCCCCGAACTTCCTCGTCGGATTTGATTTCGGCGGCGACCGTGTTTCTCGTCTTTTCGCAAAGATCGAGAAAGAGAGGGGTGCGGATATAGTATTTGAGTCCGACGTATCCGCCGGATCTCGAGTCGTAGAAGGAGAAGAAGTCGGCGTTGCGCGAGTCTTCCCACGCGCGGCTGCCGAGCGACAGTTTCCTGATTATGTGAAGCGTGTCGGAAAGCTCGACGAGACGCACGTCTCCGTCGTTCATTTCGGTGAGGGCGTCGTAGATTTTTTCCGTCTCGTTGCCAGCGTCGTAAACGGTGTCGCGGCAGAGATAAATCCCGTCGGAGTATTCGCCTCCCGCGGTGTTTTCGTTGTACTCGGCGCTGACCGTGGCGAAATCGATTCCGGCGGCAAGTTTCGCAAGCGCGTCGGACGCGCGTTCACGCGCAGCGGCGGTCTCGGCGGCGGACATGTCCCTGTAAATCACGTGTCCGTCCGAGTCGGTCAGGAAAGAGCCGTCGTCGGCGGTGTCGGGACGTGTGTTGATGAAAATGCAGATGTGCTCCATCCGCTGATAGTTGGCGCGGTAGTAGGCGTCGACGGCGTCGTCGGTAATCTCTTCCGGCCCTCCGGCGGAAAACAGATATTCCTGCAGTATTTCGGTTTTCTTTTCGACGGTATAGCAGGCCTCGAGAGTCGCGGAATTGAATCCGTATCCCGCGAGCAGGGCGTTGAATTCTGATTTGCTTCCCGAAACGAGTTCCTCGCGGAGCGAGTCGATCCGGTCGGTTATCTCTTTTTTGTCGTCCGAAGAAAGCGAAAGACCGTATTTATCGAACAGATAGCAGGACACGAGATAGGTCACCGTGTTTTCGTAAAGATACTCGGTCATGATCTCGTCGTAGGTCTTTCCGTTTTCGTCCTTCAGCGACCAGAAGGCGTCGACCGACGATACGCCGTAGGTCTGTTTGACCGAGGCGCCGTAGGCGTATATGAACTGGCCCTTGAATCTCGAGAGCCAGAAGACGAACATGTTTTCGGTGATTTCGGCTTTGCCGAGCTTCAGCATAACGTCGCCGGTGTTCGAACATCCCGCTGCCGGGATGAGCGAGAGCGCCGCGGCGAGGCAGAGAATGGCGCAGACAGTTCTTTTGAGCGCTGTTTTCATAGGGTAACCTCGAATGATAAAATCATATCACTATATTATACTATATTATGCTAAATTTGTCTACCGTCATTGCTCGACATTTTGACGATTGGCGGCGTATTTTTTCAGCAAAGCCAGAATTGCGGGCGTCGCGCGCTCGCCCTCCCTCAGCGAAAGGATGACCGAGTGCGGACGCGAAACCGCGAGGCGCATTTTTCCGTTGCCCGACGCCACTTTGTGCCAGGTTTCGACGTCGAGAGGATCCTGCGCAATCCGGACGGCGCGGCCGTCCTGTCTTATCGACGAGATCCCCGCCTTGGCGCCGGCCGCGCGGATCAGCGCTACGTCGAGCAGCGTCGCCGCCGGACCGGGAATATCCCCGTACCGGTCTATCATCTCATCGGCGACGTCCCGCGCGTCCTCCTCGCTTCCGATGTTCGCCATCCGTTTGTAGATCGCCATCCGCTGCGCCGAGGAGGATATGAAGCTCTCGGGCAGGAAGGCGTCCTCGTTTATCGAGACGGTGCACTCGGGCGGCGGAGGGGGCAGTTCGCCCTTCTCCTCAAGTACCGCTTCGTTCAGAAGCTTTACGTACAGGTCGTAACCGACGGCGTCGATCCTTCCGGACTGTTCGGCTCCCAGTAGATTTCCGGCTCCGCGCAGTTCGAGATCGCGCAGGGCGATCCTGAATCCGGCACCGAATTCGGTGAATTCGCGTATCGCCTCGAGCCGGCGCTCGGCGATTTCGCTCAGGGCGGCGTCGGGCGGATAGGTGAAATAGGCGTAGGCGCGCCGCGGCGACCGCCCGACCCGTCCGCGCAGCTGGTGTAGCTGCGACAGGCCCATGCGGTGGGCGTTTTTCACGATCAGAGTGTTCGCGTTGGGAACGTCAACACCCGCTTCGATTATCGTGGTGCAGACAAGCACGTCGATGTCGCCGGTCGTCATGTCCCGCCAGATATCCTCGAGGCGTTCCTTGTCCATCTGGCCGTGCGCGAATACTACGTTGGCCTCCGGAAAAGCTTCGGATAACCCGGCGGCGATATGGCCGAGCGAATCGATGACGTTGCAGAGATAAAACACCTGTCCGCCGCGGCGGAGCTCCTTGCGGATCGCCTCCTGAACGACGGCGTCGCTGTGTTCGAGCACGTAGGTCTGAACCGGCAGACGCGATCCCGGCGCCTCGTCGAGCACCGAGACGTCCCGGATGCCGGTCATCGCCATGTTCATCGTCCGCGGGATGGGTGTCGCGCTCAGCGAAAGAACGTCGACGTTCCGCGAACGCTGCTTGATTTTTTCCTTCTGGGCGACCCCGAAGCGCTGCTCCTCGTCAACGATGAGCAGTCCGAGGTCTTTGAAGACCACGTCGTTTGAAAGGATCCGGTGCGTTCCGATGATCAGATCGACGTCTCCCTTCGCCAGCGAGGCCAGGATCTTCTTCTGTTCCTTCGGGCTGCGGAATCGTGAGAGCATTTCGACGTTGACCGGGAAATCGCGCATTCTCGCCGCGGCCGTCTGATAGTGCTGCAGCGCGAGTATCGTCGTCGGGACCAGAAAGGCGACCTGCTTGCGGTCGAGGATCGCCTTGAAGGCGGCCCGGAGCGCGACCTCGGTCTTGCCGTATCCGACGTCGCCGCAGAGCAGCCGGTCCATCGGGACGGGGCGCATCATGTCCGCCTTTATCTCGTCCGAGGCCCCTCTCTGGGCGTCGGTCTCCTCGTATTCGAAGCCGTCCTCGAACTCGATCTGAAAGGCGTCGTCCGCGCTGAAGGCGAATCCCTGCCTGCGCTGTCTTTCGGCGTAAAGAGCAATCAGTTCTTTGGCTATGTCGCGCAGCGCGGATTTGGTTCTGGATTTTGTTTTTCCCCACTCGGCGGAACCGAATTTCGACAGTTTTACGTTTCCGTCGTCGGCGTGGGATCCGATATACTTCGAGATCCGCTCGAGCCGGTCGGCAGGCAGGAAGAGCCGGTCGCTTCCGGCGTACTGTATGCGGATATAGTCTTTCGTTACGCCGCCTACCGTCATCGAAGCGATACCGAGATACTGTCCGATTCCGTGCGTCTCGTGAACCACGTAATCTCCCGGGCGCAGTTCCGAGAAGGACAGTATTCTCTTTCGCACGGAAGCCGGAGTCTGTTCGCGTTTTTGTCCCCGGCGCCGCGACGCCGCGGGCGCGAGCGAGATCAGGACGGTGCGGGACAGGGGCAGCTCAAAGGGCTGAACCGGAGACGCGGGCAGGACGACTATCCCGCCGGCGGGTATCAGCGAGAAGGGAAGATCGCTTCCGTCGGGTTCGGCGGAGGCGCGGCAGATAAAACCTTTTTCGGAGAGTTCGCGTTCGTAGCGCGACGCCTCTTCGGCTCCGGAAGCCGTCAGGATGATCCTGTATCCGGCTCTCGAGTATGATTCGAGATCCTCGGTCAGAAGCTGCTCGTTCGATACCGCGGACACGGCGCGTTTGGTCATGAATCCGAAGAGTCCGCCCAGCGTCATGCCGGTTCCGAAGCCGGGAAGCGAATCGGCGCAGAGGGTCACGCGCGAGCCGAGATAATCCCGCATCCTGTCGGGAGGAAGCGAGTAGGAGGCGTATTTTCCGGGCACCTCGAAGCTCTCGATCATCCGGGCCGCCTCGGTTTCGAGGAAGGCGGCGGAGGATTTCACCCGTTCCCGGACGGCTTTTCCGTCCCGCAGGATGACGAGACGCGAAGACTCGAAATAGTCGAGCAGACAGGAGGATTCGGGATATATCAGCGATACGTACTTGTCGGCGAAATTGAGGTCGGAAGTCCCGGCGGAAATCGACGCGAGTTCACTCTCGAGCTCGGTTCGGACCGATCCGGAGGATTTAGGCAGGATGGATTTTATAGCTCCTGCAATCTTTTCGAGATAGCCCTGAGCCGGGATTACCTCTTTCTGGGGTATTATCTCCACCGAATCGAGATATTCCGCCGTACGCTGCGTAACGGTGTCGAAGCGGCAGATCCTGTCGATCTCGTCGCCGAAAAACTCGACCCGGACGGCGGTGATTCCTCTCGCCGCGTCGCTGTCGGGAACGGCGTCGGGATCGGGGGCGGAGCAGACGCAGAAATCGACGATTCCTCCGCGCGAGGAGAATCTTCCCGGAGCGTCGGCAAGTTCGCAGCGCGAAAAAGCCGCGGCGGTCAGCCGCAGGATGAGTTCCCGCGGAGAGATTTCGGCTCCCTGTCGGATTACGAAACGCTTCCCAGACAGCACCCCGGGGGGAATCGTCCTGCCGAGAGCCGCGTCGGGCGTCGTTATCAGAAAATCGGGTGCGCAGTCGGGAGCCGTCAGATCGCAGAGAAGACGGATCCGTTCTCTTTCAAAATCGCGCGAAGGCGTGTAATTGTTATAGTTTAGGTCACGCGTCCTGAAGACGGGGGAGGACAGTCCGAGGGCGGAAAGAGCCGCCGACCACCTGTCGCATTCCGCCTCGTCACGGCACAGCAAAAGGACCGGCCGGACGTCCGGCAGGTCTTTGCATATGGCCGCGGCGAGGGCGAAAGCCGCTCCGTCGCAGAGTCCGGTCGCCACGACCGGGAGGGGTTTGCCCCGCATTTGCCTTTCGAGCGTTTCGCGCAGGCCGCGGTATTCTCCGTCGTTTCGGATTGCCGCGGTTATCAGCGAGGCATCGTTTTTTTCAGTTTCCATTCCGGGAATTGCAGATGCGCTGCGCCTCGTCCGTCCTTCCTTCCACGACGGCGGGGAGCGCTTCGTAAATCCTGTCGAAGGCGGGACGCAGTTCGGCAAGTTCGCTTTCGGTGAAGCGGGAGAGGACCCAGTCGACGAGTTCCATTCCCTCCGCGGGCTTCGAACCGACTCCGATTCTCATACGCGGGAAGGAATCCGACTGAAGCTGATAGATTATGCTTTTGAGGCCGTTGTGACCTCCCGCGCTGCCCGACGTCCGGTAGCGCAGGCGTCCGGGCGGCAGATTGATGTCGTCGAGTATCACGAGAATCTTCTCGGGAGGGACTTTGTAATATTCCGCCGCCTCTCTTATCGACTCGCCCGAACAGTTCATATAGGTCACGGGGCAGAGAAGCAGCACGCCGCGGCCGGAGATTTCGGCGCGGGCTGTAAGCCCTCTGAATTTCGCGCGTTCGATGCTGACGCCGAGTTTTTCGGCGATATACCCGAGGCAGAGAAAGCCGGTGTTGTGACGGGTGAAGGTGTATTCGCGGCCGGGATTTCCGAGCCCGGCGACGATCCACTCGACTCCCGCCGGGGACGCCGTCTCCCTGCCTGCGGAGATTTGCTTAAACAGGTCGAATATGTTGCTCATAGTTAACGTGTATTACCGTCCGCGGACCGCTTCCGCGTTCATTTCGTCGATCCTTTTTCTCGCTTCTTCCATCTTTCCGGAGTCGTTCACGCACTTTGAAAAGACTATGTTTCCGCAGATTTTTTCAAGTTCGGCGAGGGTGCGTTCGCGCCCGTAAAAGGACTCGCAGAGCCGGAGCGCGCGCAGGTCCTCGAGCGCCTGGCGGAAGTGCCTTATCCTTATCGACTCGAGGCATTCGCCGCCCGGGCCGGGATAGACCGAGAAGGCGTCGCCCGACGGGACGAACCCGCTGCCTGTCGTTTCGAAAAAGGGATTTATCAGGTCGTAGGATCCCTGATTATAGTAAAAATTGTAGCCCCACTGAAGGAATCCGGCGATTTTGTACTTGTAAAACTGGCAGCCGATGAACCTCGTGCGCGCCCCCGGCATCGCGAAAAACCGGTTCGAGACGCCGACCGACTGGCCGCAGCAGTAGTAGGTCCAGAGCCCTTCGCGGCCCTCCTCTTCAAAAGCTTTGATGAAGGGCTCGAGGTGGTTGTTCGAGGGGATAGGCGTCGTGACCGCTCCCGAAAGGTAGAAATTGACGTTCGAGAGGGCGTCGGTCACGGTATATCCCTCAAGCAGGTCGACGACCGAAGAGCGCGCGGCAAGATACTGTTCGAGCTGCTCGGCGTTCGGCTCGTCGGAAATATGAAAGATCATACGCCGGTCGTCGCCGCGTTTTTTCATATGTTTTATAAGCGTTTTAAGATACTCACGGAGGAAGCGGACGTATTCCTTCCCGCAGGCGTCGGTCTCCCAGCCGAAGATCTTCCGGTATCCGTCCGGAGTCGCGGCCATCACCTTCGGCGCGTGCTT
>JAGDAM010000177.1 GCA_017959485.1 Clostridia bacterium | reverse complement strand
GTCGGCGTTGTTGACCATTATGGCCTTATCCTCGCCGAACTCTATGAAGCGCTCCATCTGTTTTCTGAAGCAGTCGCAGTTATGCTGTATCGTCTCAGGCGTCAGCATGCTGCGCATGTCGGTCCTGCCGGAAGGATCTCCTATATATCCCGTTCCCCCGCCTATGAGGACGACAGGTTTGTTGCCCGCCATCTGAAGTCTCTTCATGAGGCAGAGAGCCATGAAATGCCCCACGTGAAGCGAATCCGCGGTGGGGTCGAATCCTATATAGAACCTGGCGCCTCCGTTGTTGATGAGCTCCCTGATCTCCGGCTCATCCGTTACCTGTGCTATCAGTCCTCTCGCCCTGAGTTCCTCGTAAATACCCATTTTAAAATGATCTCCTTTGCCTAAACGGGTCTCCCGCCCGTATATGCGAAAAATATAACACCGGAAGACGGCAAAGTCAAGTGCGTAACGCTCCGCAGGGCCCTTAACAACAAGATTTAATCATCCAGCAATATTTACATCCCGCGCGCACGTTGCTATAATTGAAACAATCAATCACGATCACGTTTCGAAACGGGGTGCAAACCATGCGTATAACCGAGATAATATCATCCGAAAAGCCGATACTCTCATTTGAAGTCTTCCCCCCGAAGACGTGGGACAACTTCGAAAACGTCAGTTCCGCCGTCAGAACGATAGCCGGTCTGGCGCCTGCATACATGAGCGTCACGTACGGGGCGGGAGGCGGAACTTCGGAATTTTCGGTGGCGCTCGCGTCCGAAATAAAATACAGATACGCCGTTCCCACGCTCTCTCATCTCACATGCGTTTCTTCAGACCGAAAGAAGATCGAGTCCGAGCTTGCGAAACTCAGCTCAAACGGCATGGAGAACATACTGGCCCTGAGAGGCGATCTTCCCGACGGGTTGACCCCGTCGGATCTTCCCTTCCGCTATGCTTCCGAACTCATCACCGAGATAAAAAAGCACGGCAACTTCTGCGTAGGCGGAGCCTGCTACCCGGAAGGACATCCGGAATCCGCATCGGCAAGAGAAGACATCGAGAACCTGAAGAAAAAGATAGACGCCGGCTGCGAGTTCCTCACGACGCAGATGTTCCTCGACAACGACATTTTCTACAACTTCATGTTCAGACTGCGCGACGCAGGCATAAAAGTTCCCGTCATCCCGGGCATCATGCCTGTGACGACTGTAAGCTCCATCGCGAGGATCTCTAAAATGTCCGGATCCCTGCTCCCGAAGAGATTCATCCGCATCGTAGACCGTTTCGGCGGCAATCCGAAAGCGCTCGAGCAGGCGGGCATCGCGTACGCCACAGAGCAGATAATAGATCTTTACGCGAACGGAGTGAACGCCGTTCATCTCTATACGATGAACAAACCGTCGGTGGCGGCCGGCATAAAGGCCAATCTGTCCGACATACTGGGCTGAAAGAAGGTATCCCGTTGAAGAACGACATAAGGGAAATACTGGGAAAAAGAAGAATAATCCTGGACGGCGGCACCGGCACGCTCCTAGCAGCCAAGGGACTGCGTCCGGACCAGTCGCCCGAAGACTGGAACACCGAAAGACCGGAAGAGATCTACGCTGCGGCGCGCGGTTATCTTGACGCCGGCAGCGACGTGATCTGCGCCAATACTTTCGGATGCGGACCGCTGCGTCACGCTGATTACGAAAAGCTCGTGAAGGCTGCTGCCGAGACCGCGAGAAAAGCGGCTGACAACGCGCAAAAGGAAGACGGCAGAAAAAGATACGTGGCGCTGGATATCGGTCCGACCGGCAAACTCATGCGCCCGTCGGGCGATCTTTCGTTCGACGGCGCGTACGACGCGTTCTCCCGGCTTGTGAGAGCCGGGGCGCCCTACTGCGACCTGGTATTGATT
>JAGDAM010000176.1 GCA_017959485.1 Clostridia bacterium | reverse complement strand
TTACCGACAGCCGGTATCCGACGCCTCCGCAGTCTATCACGGCAAATCCGGCTTCGAGCGCCGCGAGTTCTCCCTGAAGGTAGTAAAACATTTATTCGGTTTCCTTTTTTTCTACTTCCGCGGCGCCGCCGGGTTCTGTTTCGCTCGGAGGCGCGGTATCCTCATCCGTGCTGTTGCCGCGGTCGTCTTCTTTCTTAGACGGATAGAGATATATCATATACTCGGCCCAGCTCTGATACGCGGTGTATTCAGCGTCAAGATCCGGCGCGTCGTGCTCGGGAGCCGGTCTTTCCGCGAATATCCGGTCGGCAAGAACGCGGAGCTTTTTTTCAAAGATGATTATCAGTACGAACAGGGCGAGCGAGATCAGCGATACCGTTCCGCCTAAAACCATGGCGGTCGGGCGGTAAATCATAGTGACGCGGTGTTCTCCGGCTTTTTCGATCCGGAAGGACACGAGAGCGTCGAGCGTTTTCGAGGTCTCAACCCGTTCACCGTCCACATAGACCTGCCAGCCCTTGTCGTAGGTCAGCGAGGTGAGTATGAGGCGGTCGTCGGCCGAGGTGGCGAGGCATCCGTCGAAGCGGGTGTTCTTCCATCCTTCGTCGATAACGTACTGCTCGGTCGCCAGCTTGTCGAGCGCGGCGTAGACGGCTTCGGTATCGAGCTGGAATATCGTGTCGACTTTCTGTTTGACGTAGAGCACGTCGGCGTCGAGCGTCATCGAGAGCGTCACCGATTCGTCCTTGTCGAAGACGCCGAGCGAGAAAATGCGCGTCGTCTCGGAGGCGTAGAAGTTTCCGAGAGAGGTCCCGTTGACTTTAACCTTAACCTCGCGGGCGTATTCGGAGGGGAGGTAGAAGAAGACCTCGCCGTCCCGCAGCGTTTTGAAGGTGTAGGTCAGGGTGGCGTCCTGCCCGGAGACCGTCGGGACGTATTTGTCGTGCCCGGCTATCGAGCTCGCGGTGCAGTTTGAGGTGGATTTTTCGTATGAAATCGGTATGAAGGCCTCGATTTCGGTGTCCGACCCCGTCATCGCGGTGATAAGGCGGTTCAGACGGAGCATCGGCGAGGAGTCCTTCATCACGAATTTTTCAACGTCGTCGTCAACCGCGTAGGCAATCGAAAGGGCGTGAGGATTGTAATAGGTCGAGCATTCCTTGCCGCTGACCTTTCCGCTGCCGAATTCGACGGTATCGTAATAAAGCTTGAGAGTGTCGGATTCGGTGCCTATAACGTATTTGATGCCGATAAGCGAATCCGAGAGCGGGTTGCCTCCGAGGTACTTCGACCAGTGCGATCTGCCCGCGTACCCGAGATTTGCGAGAAAAACTATCGTCGAGCGGTTGAGTGTCGACGTCGAGTTGGTTATGCCGCGGATGTTGAACGCGGAGTTGTCGCAGTATTTGCGGTGGACCGTTTTTTCATACCGGTAGAAACCGGTGTCGTTTTCCAGAATGTCTTCGGTGATCGGCCGGAGGGCGTTAACGAAGTCGTTGTAGGAACTGTAGGACGAGTAGATGACGTCCTCTCCGAATTCGTTGACGCATACGAGAGAGCTTCCGAACGCCTCGATCGAAATGAGGACGCAGAGAACGATCGAGATCTTTTTCGGCTTTTTCGCCCTCATCATTCCGAACAGCGTAATCCCGACCGCGATAAAGCAGACGAGGGACAGCCAGACGATTTCAAGCGTTTCGAGCGGACGGTCGAACTCGACTTTGCCGCTGATTCGGTCGACGTAGGAGTGGAAGTTGAACTTCTGAGCTACGGCGAGCAGAAAGATCCAGAACCCGGCGACGGCGGCGAGCAGTTTCGGACTTGATTCGCGGAGTTCCCCGAATCCGCGGTAGGCGAGATTGACGAGGAAGAAGATCAGCATGAAGCTGTAGCGGTAGTTGAGCCAGTTGGGCTTCTGGAACCCGTGCCAGATTATGTCGAGCGTGTTGACCGAGAAGGAGAGAATGAAGAAGAGAATCAGTACGCCGGAGAAGATCTTTTCCCGGACGCTGAAGCGCTTCGAGAAGAAGTAGAGAGGCAGGCAGAACAGAGTAAGCGTTCCGCAGTATACTATGGGAAGTCCCTCCGGCCGGATGGTGTCGTAAGTGCCGGGAAGGAACTTCGTGAGAAAATCCAGCAGGTCAAAGCGGATGTTCAGCGAAAAGTCGGGATTCGAGAAAGCGTTCTTGCCGAACGAGAGAGAATAGTAGGCGGTGGCGACTATTATCATCGCGATCCCGACCGCGACGGCCGAGAAAAGCGCTATTCTGCAGAGCGAACGGAGAAAATGATTTTTCTCGTGCCCGGGATTGTTGCGGTCGTCCTCGTTGCGGGAAAAGTAAAAGCAGAAGAAGTAGACCGCGACGTAGATGCAGCACATGTATCCGATGTAAAAGTTGGAAAGGATGGTCAGCGCCAGCATCGTGACGAACAGCTTGAATTTCCCGTGCCTGATCAGTTCCTCGATCCCGAGGGTGAGAAGGGGAAACCACATCAGCGCGTCTATCCACATCGAGTTGTGCTGCTGAATTACGGCGTACGCCGACATCGCGTAAAGTATCGAGAAGACGACGACCGGGATCCTGCGGGGGCGACGGCTGACACGGTCGAGATAATAACCCATCGTGACGCCGGAGATGCCGGCTTTCAGCAAAAAGATGCAGAGAAGCGCCTCGAGCATACGTCCCTGCGGGAAGAGGCAGACGATGTAGGAAAAAGGGCTGGCGAGGTAATACGCGTAAATGCCGAAAAACTCCCCGCCGAGCGACCGCGCGAAGGTGTATATCATCGAGCCGTTTCCGTAGACGGCGTTCCGGAGCGATTCGTAAAAGTAAACGTACTGTCCGTTGAGGTCGAGGACCAGCACCGACCCGTTCCCGAAGGGATGAATCCCCATCGAAAGATAGATGAGGTAGTTCAGGACGACCGGTATGATAAAGCAGAAAAACAGATAGGAGTATCTGCGGGACGCGAGCGCGCGGAAAAGACGCCGCAGGGGGCTTTCCGGTTTTTCGGGAAGGTCGGGAAGCATTTCGCCGCGGACTGATCCGCCGGCGGTCCCGGCGGCGGAGTTTTTAACGGATTCGGATTCCATAGTGACGGTGACGTCCTTTCGCCGATTCTGAATTATGCCTTTATATTATATCATATTTCCGGCAACCGTGTAAAGCAAAGCGCTTCTTAATATTGACATATTTCATTGAAAATGATATAATATACTGAATCTTTATTATGGGTCACTGTTTCAAAAAAGGTGTTTTCCGAATGATAATATTAGGAATAGATCCCGGACTCGCCACTGTCGGCTGGGGCGTCATATCTTCCGACGGGTCGCGCCACCGCGCGCTGTCCTACGGGGCGCTTCTGACCGAGGCCGGCGCTCCGCTCGAGAGACGTCTCGACGATATTTACAACGGAGTAACCGCGATCATCAACCGGTGGAAACCCGACGCCGTGGCGGTGGAGGAACTCTTCTTCAACACCAATATCACGACGGGCATCAAGGTAGCCGAGGCGAGAGGGGTAATACTGCTCTGCGCGAGAAGGTGCGGCGTCAGCATCTCCGAGTATACGCCGCTTCAGGTAAAACAGGCGGTGGTGGGTTACGGACGCGCCGACAAGAAGCAGGTCATCACTATGGTGACGCTGCTGCTCGGTCTGGAAAAGCCGCCCTCGCCGGACGACACCGCCGACGCGCTCGCCAT
>JAGDAM010000175.1 GCA_017959485.1 Clostridia bacterium | reverse complement strand
GCAGCGGTCTCGTACTCAACGTGACGGGTGTTGATTGTGATACCTCTTGCCTTCTCTTCGGGAGCGTTGTCGATCTGGTCGTAGGCCATGAACTCGATTTTGTCGTTTCCGAGAGAGAGGTACTTTGTGATAGCAGCGGTAAGAGTGGTCTTACCGTGGTCGACGTGACCGATGGTACCGATGTTGACATGCGGTTTGGTACGTTCGAACGTTGCTTTTGCCATTGGATTTTCCTCCGTATAGTTTTTAAATATTTTTAAAATTTCTGGGTGACTCGGCTTATGCGCGCTTCGTCACGATTTTTTCCATGATTGACTTCGGCACTTCTGAGAAGTGACTCGGTTCCATAGTGAACTGACCGCGCCCCTGCGTCCTTGAACGCAGATCGGTCGAATAGCCGAACATGTTGGACAGCGGAACGTTCGCGACGATCTCCCAGACACCGCCCGACTGCATATCCTGCGAGAGGATCAGTCCGCGTCTGCCTATAAGATCTCCGCTGACCGGCCCGAGATAATCCTCGGGAACGATCACCGTCACCTTCATAATCGGCTCGGTAAGGACGGGATCGGCACGGCGCATGGCGTCTTTGAACGCCATGGATCCGGCGATCTTGAACGCGAGCTCGGACGAGTCGACCTCGTGGAAGGAGCCGTCGTAAAGCGTAACTTTTACGTCCACCACGTTGTACCCGGCGAGAACGCCGCTCTGCATCGCCGAGCGGATGCCTTCGTCGACCGCGGGAATGAATTCCTTCGGTATGACGCCGCCGGTGATTTCGTTGACGAATTCGTATCCGGCGCCCGGCTCGTTCGGCTCGATGCGGATCTTGACGTGTCCGTACTGACCGTGACCTCCCGACTGTCTCGCGTATTTGCATTCCTGCTCGACGCTCTTGCGGATGGTCTCCTTGTAGGCGACGTGCGGCTGTCCGATGTTCGCCTCGACCTTGAACTCGCGCAGAAGTCTGTCGACGATTATTTCAAGGTGAAGCTCGCCCATTCCGGCGATTATCGTCGGGCCGGTCTCCTCGTCGGTGTAGGTCCGGAAAGTGGGATCCTCCTCGGCAAGTTTGGAGAGGGCGTCTCCCATCTTTTCCTGTCCGGCGCGCGTCTTGGGCTCGATGGCCACTCTGATGACCGGCTCCGGGAACTCCATCTTCTCGAGTATCAGCGGGGACCTTTCGTCACAGAGCGTATCGCCGGTTGTCGTGTTCTTGACCGCGACGACGGCGGCGATATCTCCCGAATAGACCTCGTCCAGATCGTGTCTCGCGTTGGCGTGCATCTGAACGATGCGCCCCATGCGTTCACGCTTGCCCTTGGTGGCGTTCCAGACTATCTCGCCGGATCTGAGCGTCCCCGAATAAACGCGGAAGAAGCAGAGCCGTCCGACGAAAGGATCGGTCATAATCTTGAAGGCGAGAGCCGCGAATGGCTCGTCGTCTCCGGCGTGCCTGATCTCTTCGGCTCCGGTCACGGGATTGATCCCGTCGATCGGAGGCACGTCGAGCGGCGACGGCATATAGTCGACTATCGCGTCAAGCAGCTTCTGAACGCCCTTGTTCTTGAAAGAAGTTCCGCAGACTACCGGCACCAAATGATTGGCCAGAGTCGCTTTTCTGAGCGCAGTCTTTATGTCCTGCACGGTGATTTCCTCACCGGAGCAGTATTTTTCAAAAAGATCTTCGTCGGCTTCGGCCGCCGATTCGATCATCGCGGCGCGATACCTCTCGGCTTCCTCGACCATGTCCTCCGGGATCGGCTCGACTCTCATGTCCTGGCCCAGCTCGTCGTAATAGACGTCCGCTTCCATATTCACAAGGTCGATAATACCCCTGAAGGTGTCCTCTTTGCCTATCGGGAGCTGGATCGGCACCGGATTGGCTCCGAGCCGGTCTTTCATCATCTCCACGACACGGTAGAAGTTCGCGCCGGATATATCCATTTTGTTTACGTACGCGAGGCGCGGTACGTTGTACCTCGTCGCCTGCCGCCATACCGTCTCCGACTGCGGTTCAACTCCGCCCTTGGCGCAGAATACGGCTACGGCTCCGTCAAGCACCCGCAGGGAGCGCTCGACTTCGACCGTGAAATCAACGTGTCCGGGAGTGTCGATGATGTTGATGCGAACGTTTTTCCAGTGGCAGGTGGTAGCCGCGGACGTTATGGTGATTCCGCGCTCCTTTTCCTGCTCCATCCAGTCCATCGTCGCGTCGCCGTCGTGAGTCTCTCCCAGGCGGTGATTGATTCCCGTATAGAACAGTATTCTTTCGGTCGTAGTCGTTTTCCCGGCATCAATGTGGGCCATTATACCGATGTTACGCGTACGCTCGAGCGAATATTCTCTGGGCATTTAAACTTTGATCTCCTTGATAAAAACGAATCTGATTGTATACGTGAAAAACGGTTTTCGACAGATCAATATCTGTAGTGTGCAAACGCTTTGTTTGCTTCTGCCATTCTGTGGGTCTCTTCTTTTTTCTTGAACGCTCCGCCGGCATTGTTGATCGCATCGACTATCTCGCCTGCGAGTCTGTCAGCCATCGTACGTTCACCGCGCTTTCTCGCGAATCCCACGAGCCAGCGAAGACCCAGAGTCTGACGTCTTTCCGGTCTGACCTCAAGCGGAACCTGATAAGTCGAGCCGCCTACACGGCGTGCTTTGACTTCAAGAACCGGCATGACGTTCTCAAGAGCGGAAACGAATACTTCGAGGGGATTCTTGCCCGTCTTGGCTTCCACTTTGGTGAAAGCCTCGTAGACGATCGTCTGGGCAACCCCTTTCTTGCCGTCAAGCATCACGTTGTTGATGAGCTTTGTGACCAGCTTTGATTTGTAAAGCGGATCCGGCAGAACGTCTCTCTTGGATATACGGCCTCTTCTCGACACTGTACTTCCCTCCTTCATCAGTAATAAATGAAATCACAGGTACTCAAAAGCACATTATTCTCTTGTCAGCGCCGTCCGTATCGACTGTAAAACACAATAGATCCCGTGACGTGCTTTGAGATATGCTGCATACCTTTCCCGAATTATTTCTTCGGGGTCTTCGTCCCGTATTTGGAACGTGCCTGTCTGCGGGCAGCCACACCCTGCGCGTCAAGCGTGCCGCGGATAATGTGGTAACGCACGCCGGGGAGGTCTCTAACTCTTCCGCCTCTGATGAGAACGACCGAGTGCTCCTGCAGATTGTGTCCCTCGCCGGGGATGTAAGTCGTTGCCTCAAGCCCGTTGGTAAGACGCACTCTCGCGATCTTGCGCATCGCGGAGTTCGGCTTCTTCGGGTTTGTAACGGTGACCTTCGTGCAGACTCCGCGCTTCTGCGGAGAGGGCAGATCGGTGGACTCGTTTTTGATCGTGTTGAATCCGGTCTGCAGCACGGGTGCTTTCGACTTGTAGACCTTGTCGGCGCGGCCCTGTCTTACGAGCTGGTTAAAGGTCGGCATTCCTCTTTGCTTCCTCCTTCTTTAAGATTTATTGTGTTCGCGTTAACCTGCCTTCCGCACGCGGTGCGGTACGGCTTTTACGCCGTTTTGCGGAGGCCTCCGTCACGTATACCGGAGGCATCTCGCAAAAGACATATAATTATATCACCTTAAGACGGAATTGTCAAGAAAAATATTTCTTTCCCTATCCGTGACGGTGAATAACGCCTATTACTCTCCTGCCTCTTCGGCGGGGGCGGATTCGGCGGGATCGACGTGCATAACGTCGATTCCGGCGTAGCAGGCCATACCGGTTCCGGCCGGGATCAGCTTGCCGATGATAACGTTCTCCTTAAGTCCGAGAAGGTGGTCGATCTTGCCCTTGACGGCGGCGTCGGCGAGGACCTTCGTCGTCTCCTGGAAGGAGGCGGCGGACATAAAGGATTCGGTGGCGAGCGCCGCCTTGGTGATGCCCATGAGCAGCGGATTGTAAGTCGCCTCGGCAAGACCTTCTTCGCCCGCGGCGATTCTGCGGCGGATCTCGGCGTTTGCGTCCTCCACGTCGTTGAGCGAAACGGCGTAGTTGATACCGGGCAGAAGTCCGGTGTTTCCGGGTTTGTCGATGTTGACTCTTCTCGTCATCTGACGTGCGATGACCTCGATGTGCTTGTCGTTGATATTAACCGACTGGGCACGGTAGACCTTCTGAACCTCGCAGGTGATATAGTCGTAAACCATATCCGGGCCGTTGAGTTTCATAATCTCCGCCGGGGCCTTCGATCCCTCGGTGAGCGCTTCGCCGACCGAGACGGTCTGACCGTCCTCCACCACGACGTGGCGGCCGAACGGGATGCTGTAGCGGATCGGATCTCTTTCGGGATCCCAGTGAAGAGTCACGTACTGAAGGTTGGGGTTCTCCTCGTCGGCGTGGATATGCACGACACCGGTCTGCTCGGCCAGGATGGCGGGCTTCTTCGGGGTTCTCGCCTCGAACAGCTCCTCAACTCTGGGAAGACCCTGGGTGATATCCGATCCGGCAACGCCTCCCGAGTGGAAAGTACGCATCGTGAGCTGAGTACCGGGTTCGCCGATCGACTGGGCGGCGATAACGCCGACCGCCTCGCCGATGTTGACCTTCTTGCCGTTGGCAAGGTCGGCGCCGTAGCAGTGTGCGCAGACGCCGTGACGTGCGTGGCACTGAATGACCGTTCTGATGTGTACCGACGGAATGCCGGCGTCGATGATCTTTTTCACCTGGGCGTCGCTCAGCATCTCGTCGTCTCCGGCGATCACTTCTCCCGTCTCGGGATCGACGACTTCTCCGATGGTGAAGCGTCCGACAAGACGGTCCTCAAGCGGCTCGAGCGCCTTCGGAACGACCTTTATCTCGGTGTCGGGAGCCGACGCGAATGCCTCGGCAATCCTTCCAGCGAGCTTCGGAGTGATCTTGGCCTTCGCCATAACGATAACCGTTCCGTCGGGCGAAACGATATCCTCGAAGGCGTAGCAGCCGGCGATATTGGAACCGACGGCCGGATAAAGAGTGAATTCGCGGTCGTTCTCGAATATCGCCTTGACGCGGGCGCCGTGGTGGGTGTCGCACTTGTCTTCGCGGACGATGATTTCCTGCGAAACGTCGACGAGACGCCTGGTGAGGTAACCCGAGTCGGCGGTACGGAGAGCGGTATCCGAAAGAGATTTTCTCGAAGATCTGGCTCCCATGAAGTACTCGAATATCTTCATTCCCTCGCGGAAGTTGGACTTGATCGGGATTTCCATCGTCTTGCCGTTGGTGGCGAACATCGGTCCGCGCATTCCGGCGAGCTGGCGCATCTGAGTCATGGATCCGCGGGCGCCCGAATCGGCCATAATCTTGATCGGGTTGTAGGTCGAGAATCCTCTCTGAAGGGCGGCGGTGACTTCCTCGGTCGTTCTGTTCCAGACTCCGATGACCGCCTCGTATCTTTCCTGTTCGGAAAGCTTGCCGCGGTTGAACTCTCTTTCGAGTTTCGCGACCTCGGTTTCGGCCCGGCTGATGAGTTCCTTCTTTTCAACCGGAATGGTCATATCGTATACCGAGATCGAGAAGGACGCCCTCGTCGAATACCTGTATCCGGTTTCCTTGATCGCGTCGAGCATGTCGGCGGTTCTTGCCGTGCTGTGCTTCTTGATGCAGGCGTTGATGATCTGCCCGAGTTCCTTTTTAGTCACGATCTTGGCGACTTCGAGATCGAATCTGTGTTCGGGATCGCTTCTGTCGACAAGGCCGAGGTCCTGGGGAATATTTCTGTTGAAGATGAGACGTCCGAGCGTGACTGCCTTGTCCGAGGTGTCGACGACCCATTTTCCGTCGACGAACCGGCGTCCGATGATGGCGGGAACACCCTGTCCGTCGTCGCGGACGGCGATCGGAGCGTGAAGTCCGAGCGCTCCGTCGGCATACGCCATAAGCGCCTCGTTGTAATCGCGGAAAATACTTCCGCAGCCGGGTTCGTCGGTTCTGACTATCGTAAGATAGAAAGAGCCGAGAATCATATCCTGGGTCGGGACGGTGACGGCGCGGCCGTCAACCGGCTTGAGCAGGTTGTTGGCGGAGAGCATAAGGAATCTCGCCTCCGCCTG
>JAGDAM010000015.1 GCA_017959485.1 Clostridia bacterium | reverse complement strand
CTACCGCACGAACCGCACCGCGTTCGTGACGCCCGACCCCGACCGGATAGCTCTCATGAAGCGTGCGCGTGCGAAAAACTGTTAAAAATCGAAAAAAACCGCAAAACCCGCTGCAGCAAGCCGAAAAAAGTCTTGCAAAATCACGGAGAATGCGGTATAATATATCCTTGTGAGATTGCCGGGGCGAAACCTCTCAGACGCGCCGGCGACCGAACGCAATTCTAAGGGAGGTAGATAAGTTGGCAAACATCAAGTCCGCAAAGAAGCGTATTCTTGTTATCGAAAAGAAAACTCTCATCAACAAGATCGCCAACACCAAGCTGAAGACGGTTATTAAGAAGTTCAACGCCGCCGTCGCTTCGGGCGACAAGGAAGCCGCAGCCGCCGCTTATAAGGAAGCTGTCAAGAGAGTCGACCAGGCCGCAGCCCGCGGTATCATCCACAAGAACGCCGCCGCCCGCAAGAAGAGCCAGTTCACCAAGGCCCTCAACGGAATGGCGTAAGTCGATCCCGGTACCGGGCGACCGATATACACCCGTCTGATGCTGAGACGGAAAGAAGTCCGCAAGTCGTTCTTGCGGATTCTTTTTTTACTGTTGACTTTATCGCGGAAAAGTGGTAAAGTATAGCTGACGTGAAATCAATGAGGTGATAACCCTATGAAAGACAAAGTCAGTATACTGAAGATAGAGGGCGCGACGCGGGAGAGTTTTGCCGCCGCCTTCTCGGATCTTGTGGATACCGGTATCGACGGTACCGGCGGCCGAGAATCGGACTGGACCGGGAGCATCGACTCCGCGGGCAATTTCGCAATAATGCGCCGCCGCGGGTCGCGGAAGGACCGGCCGGATCAGGTCGCGTCCCTGACGGGACAGGTGCTGGATCCGGATGCCGAGGGGCGGCTCGAAGTCGCGTACAGGGTCAAGGGATCGCCCGTGTTCGCGGTCAGCTTTTTCGTGATCGCCGCGGCTGCTGTAGGGTTTCTTGCCTGGGCGATCGTTCAGGCGGCCTCTTTCGAGAACGGGAGATACCTGCTTCCCGCCGGTTTCTTCTTCGGAGCGGCTTTGCTGCTCGCGATTGATTTTATTATCCGTCCCGACTGCCGCGCTCTCGAGCGGCGGCTCCTGAAAATTGCCGAGGAAAGTGTGACCGAAGATGAGTGAATTCGAACGCGGAATGCCGGCTTTCGACGAGAAGGACTTTATCTTTCTCGCCGTTTCTCTTCCGGATGAGATCAATTACTACAAATACCGCGGAGATTTCGCGGGAGAAATCGAGGCGATAAAAAAATACCGCCGCGGGAAGATATCCCGCGCGATGGACAAGCGCCTTCAGATCGAGCTGATAATCGCGCGCGAGATGACCCGCAACTACAATACCGGACGCGACGAACTGCTTGCGGAGGTGCGCGAGGACTGGCCCGAATTTACCGGGGAACAGCTTGACCGGCTTATCGCGGACGGATACGCCGATTATATTCTGAAAGAGGGCGGCATGCGGTTTTCGAACGCGGCGGCCGCGAATATAATCAAGTGCGCCGCTCCGGCCGTCCCCGGATCGAACGGCTCCAAAGAGGCGGACTTCCGCCGCCGCGGCATGATAATTGCCCGGGAAAAGGGATACCGCGCGGCAAGGATTGCCGTCTCGCTTAAGTTCGAGGTGCGGCGTCCCGCGCAGCGCAACGGACGCGTGATCCGCGTGCATCTTCCTTATCCCGCGATAACCCCCGAACAGTCGGACGTCCGGCTCGACTGCTCGACTCACCGGTTCAAAATATCCGACGCCGAGCACCGCACCGCCTTCACCGAGGCGGTCTACACGCCGGGAGACGTTTTCGGTATAGATTACTCATACACTATCCGGGTGCCTTATTTCGATCCCGATCCGGCGCTGGCAAAGCCGGCGCAGGGAATCGGATTTGTCGGCGAGGAGTATCCTCACGTCAGGTTCACCCCGCTTCTCGAGATGACCGCCGTGGAGATTGCGGGGAAGGAAAGAAACCCGCTGATCCTCGCGCGGCGCGCCTACGATTTCGTCACGAAAAACGTGGTTTACTCATATATGCGCCACTATCTGCTGATAGACAACATTCCAGAGTACGCGCTTCTGAACCGGCGCGGCGACTGCGGAGTGCAGGCGCTGCTCTTCATCACCCTCTGCCGCGCGATGGGTATTCCCGCGAGATGGCAGTCGGGCTGCCACGTCACTCCCTGGGGAGTCGGTTCGCACGACTGGGCGCAGTTCTACGTCGCGCCGTGGGGCTGGATGTACGCCGATCCGTCTTTCGGAGGAGGCGCTCTCCGCCGCGGCGACACCGAGGGCTGGAACTGGTATTTCGGCAATCTCGACGTCTGCCGCCAGATCAACTGCACCGGATTTTACCGCCCGTTCGAGCCCGAAAAGAAGTTTATGAGATGCGATCCCTACGATAACCAGACCGGCGAGGCGGAATACGACAGCGTCGGTCTCGGATTCGGCGAGACCGAAACCGACCGCGAGGTAATTGCCTTCGAGGAACTGCCGTGACCGGCGTGAAAGAAGAGCGGCTCTTCGCCGCGCTTGACGGAGGAGGAAGCTCGACGCGCGCCGTCCTGTTCGACGCTTCGGGAAAGGTTTTGTCGCTCGCAACCGGAGGCGCGTCCAATCCCAACGACGTCGGCGAGGAGGCCTCGGCGCGGCTTTTGGCGGATTTGCTTCTGCGCGCCGGAGCCGATCGCGCGGAACGGATCTTTTGCGGAGTTTCGGGCGCGACCGGACACGAAAAAAAGCTTGAACAAGCCCTTGAGGCAGTCTTCCCCGGCAGTGCGGTCACCGTCAGATCGGATATTTTCAATCTTTTGTCGCGGCTTCCCTCCGAGGACGGCGCGGCGCTGGTCTGCGGCACCGGCAGCGGCTGTTTTGTAAGGCACGGCGGAGTTCTCACGCGTGTGGGCGGCTGGGGATGGCTGATAGACGGCGACTGCGGCGGCGGTTACGCGCTCGCGAGGGCGGGACTCGAGGCGGCTTACGCCGCGCTTGACGGACGCGGCCCCGAGACGTCGCTGCTTGCCGCCGCCGAAGAGTTTCTCGGCGGACGTCCGGACGAAAAACTCGGTAAAATATACGAAGGCGGCAAGCCGTTTATCGCCTCCTTCGCGCCGAATGTGGCGGCCGCTGCCGCGAGCGGCGACGCGGCTGCCCTGTCGGCGGTGAAGCGGACCGCCGCGGGACTCGCCGGATATCTCCGGGTGGCTCTGCGCGAACTGGGAGAGGGATTCTCCTGCGTTTGCGGCGGCGGGCTGTTCGAAGAGCCGTTTTTCCGGCGCTCCTTCCTGTTCGCGGTCGCGCAGGCGGGTATCCCCGCGGGCCTTGATTTCGTGTCGGGGCCGCCGATCGCGGGCGCCGCAGCCGCGGCGCTCAAAGAATCCGGGATATCGCCGGACGCCGGTTTTTTCGGGAGATTTGAAAAAGATTACCGCTTTCTGGAGAGTCGTCAATGAATGATAAAAACGAATTCGACGCGGTTTTTCCGGTTCTCCGGCACGCGGGAGAGATGATGCTCTCGGCGCGTGACCCCGACAGCCGCGTCCACGAAAAATACGGCAGTTCCAACTTCGTCACCGATTACGATATTGCCGTCCAGAGCTATATTATCGGGGAGACGGAAAAACTCTTTCCGGGAGCTGTTTTCCTCGCGGAGGAAAAGGTGAACGACGCCGTTTTTCCGGATGACGAGACGGTCTTCGTAATCGATCCGATTGACGGAACTACCAACTTTATGCGCGGCGTCGGAGTCAGCTGCGTCTCGTTTGCGGCCGTCCGGGGCGGTGAGACCGTATTCGGCGCGGTTTACGACCCATACAGAAAAGAAATGTTTCATGCCTGCCCGGGAGGCGGCGCCTTTCTTAACGGAAGACCGATATCGGTCGCCCGGCACGATCCCGAAAAGGCGCTGACGGTATTCGGGACCTCCCCGTATTACAAGGACACGCTCTGCGACGCGACTTTCGAGCTCGCGAAGCGTCTCTTCCTTGCCGGCGCCGACGTAAGACGGACCGGATCCGCGGCGCTCGATCTTGCCTGTGTCGCCAGCGGCAGATACGACCTCTTTTTCGAGATGATCCTGCAGCCCTGGGATATCGCCGCCGGTATCCTTCTCATCCGCGAGGCGGGAGGAGTGATTACGACTCTGTCGGGAACTCCCGTGTCTCCGCTGAGGCAGTCGTCGATCCTTGCCGGAAGCGAAAAGGTCTATGAGGCGGCTAAAGCGCTGGCGGCGCCGTTCGCTGACGGTAAATGACAAGCTGCATAATAATACCCGGAGGAAGGCGTGAGCCGTCCTCCGGGTATAATTATAAGCGCTAAAAGTATTAACCGCCGATCTCAGCCATGGCCGATAACAGGATCGCCATTATTACCGCGGAGATCTCTTCATCGGTCGCGGGGGTGACTTCCATCTGGGGAAGAGTAATGGCGAGGGCGTCCGGGAAGTAGACTTCCATCTGCGCGCCTTCCGCGTTGATCTTGCATCCGACAGTCTTGTGAGATACGGTGTCGAAATAGTAAATCGCAGGGACGTCGGCGTACTGTGGCTCGGGTTCGGCGCCGGCACCGGCGGCTGTGGTCTCTTCTCCGAATTCGTCGGCCTCAACCGTTTCGCGGATGACGACCTCAACGGCGTCGCATTTGACTGAAAGGCCGTAGTTTTCTTTCGTGACGGTGAGCGTCTCAAGATATTTGACCGAAACGATGGCTTCTTTATCCGCGGTCATGTCGGAGATGTCTTCGGCTGTGATCGGAGCTTCGTCTGCGGTTTCGCCGCTCGCGGGAGTGGAGCTCTTGTACAGAACGTGCTGCACGGCTCCGTTTTCACCGGGCATATAGGCTTCGAGGTAGCTCTCGGTGCCGATTTTGAACGCGTTGTATCCGACGGTTTCCGATAGGAAGAGCGACATAAGCGTGTCGCCGTTTTCGGCGTCGAGTGATATCATAGACATGCCTTCTCCGACCATCTCGAGAACGTAGTTCGCGCCGTAGGGCTGCAGAGGCGTTTCACCCCTGACCAGCTGATCGTAAAAAGCGTCTTTTTCCGCGTCGGACAGTCCGGCGGCAGTTGTTGCCTCGGGTTCACCGGCCGTAGTCGAAGCGGGGTTCGCGGCATCGGTGGCCGCGGCTGTGGACGACGGAGTGCTGTTTGTGTTATCTGCCGCAGAAGTCCCGGCGGGCGTCGGGTCGGCAGTATTGTTGCCGCAGGCGGCGAGCGATACGATCATCATTACCGAAATGATGACTGCGATAAATGTGAGTAATGAGCGTTTCATAGTTTCTCCATTTGTTTTACAGTGGTCTGTCAGTTTGTTGAGAACGAACTGATTTATAAATTATATCACTTTGGGACCGAAAAATCAAGAACGCCGGGGTTCGCCGATTATCGATTATTATACTGAAATTGACTTATTTGATGAAAAAACCGCGAAAAACCCCACGCGCCGCGCGGGATAAAAAAAGATATTATAATACTATTGACAAAAAAAGCGATAATGAGCATAATAAGCGGGTTGTCAGCTTCTGCAAACAACTTCGAAAATAAAAGCAATTATCATTGAGAGGCAGAAAAATGAAAATCAGACCTGTTTTAGCAATCATCCTCGCTCTTTCGTTAATTCTGACGGCAGGGTGCGCCGGGCTGGGAAACACTGACGAGACGTCAGACGTTACGACCGCGGCGGATCCGGTTCAGGATACGTCCGTCGTCTCTACGGCCGATGCGGCGACCGAACCGGACGCGTCAACCGAACAGACAGGGCCGTCATCCGACGTCACTACCGTGCCGGGAACGGAAGAGACCGCTCCGGTAACCGAACCTGTTACCGAACCTGGTACCGAACCTGTTACTGAGCCGCAGCTCGTTTACGAAAACGATAAGTTCAGAGTCACGCTTTCCAAGGCGGTTGTTTCCGCCAATGAGACCTTCACGGTCGTTGTGACTATGAAGACCTCGGAGGGCGGCGCTCTGGGCGTCTATCTTTCCGACGCTTCCGACGTTACCGTCGTCAGCGGCGAATGGATCGGCGAAGGCCCGGTTAAGACGTTTGATCCCGAGAAAAACCTCGGCGCCCTTCTCGTCAGCAGCGGAAGCACGATAACCGGCGACGTCTTCAGATGGACTCTTAAGGTCAGCAAGTCCACCGAGTTCGGACTCGGACTCAAGGTCAGACAGGGTGAATCTTTCTTGTTCGACGTAGTCCAGCCGGTGTCCGTTACGGTACGGTAAAACGGACAGGGAATAGTAAAAAAGTCCCAATCAAAAAGCGCCCGGAAGCGAAAACATCCTGGCGTTTTTTGATGATAAAGGTAACTAAATCAGATTCGACGGAACGATCAGTACGTTCTCGTCGAGCGGCAGAACGACGTCCGACATGCATATAACCGCTCCGGTGCCTATGGGCCTCCCGGAGCTTTTGAGTTCCGAGAAAGATTTAGCCGCGCTTTTATCGGGGACGCTTGATTTTTTGATTTCGACCGGATGAAGAACGCCGCCTTCCTCAATGATAAGATCGAT
>JAGDAM010000174.1 GCA_017959485.1 Clostridia bacterium | reverse complement strand
TCACAAGATCGTATCCGTTGTATCCCAGCACCTGGAGAGTCGCGGCGGCGGCTTCCTTGTTTTCGGACTGGCTGGCAATCGAATAGATGGTGTAGGGGAAGGCCATGCAGGTCACGTAACTCTCCTGCTCGGTGTCGTACTTCGGCACGGGGAGGATTCCGTATTTGACCGAGGAGGACTTCATAACTCCGAAGGTCGGAAGATAAACGCGGTCGACCGTGAAGACCGCTCTGCCCTCTGCGAACGCGGCGGAGGAGCTGTCCTTGCTGGTGGTACCCTTGGCGTAGGCGTCGCCCGAGGTGGTGAAGAAGGTGGTCAGCTTCGAGAGCAGGTCGTAGGTCTTGTCGCTCGAGAGATCGGGGGAAGGAATAAGCACGCCGTCCGCGTTTCTTTCGAGCGTCTTAAGTCCGGCGGCCGCGTAGAAGGCGTCGAAGTGAAGATCTATGGTAATGAATCCGTACTGGTCGCCGTAGGAGCGGGTCTGGTCGGAGTCAAGATCCTCGTACGCGCCCTGCGACAGTTCGATCAGCTTGTCTATCGTCCAGGTTCCGTCGATCGCGTAGGTGTAGGGAAGCGGCTCGCCGTTGTGGAATGCCTCGAACATGTCCTTGTTGAAGAAGCAGCCGTACATGAAGTAGAGCATGTTGGAGGAGATGTCGCCCGAGCAGAAGTAGAGACTTCCGTTGATCGAAGCCGCGTCAATCAGCGTCTTAGGCCACCAGGGCTTGGTGAAGTCGAGATAATCGCTGTAGTTGCTGAGTTTTTCGGTGAGTCCTCTCGTGGTCAGCGTCGCGGCGGCGAGAGAATAGCAGGCGTGAATATCGTAGGGCTCGGTCGAGTTGGCTCCCGCCTGCGCCTTGTTTACAAAAGTTGCCTGAGCGTTGTAGTTGCCTTTTTCGCCGATCCATTCAAGCTCGATGCCGAGCGTTTCCTCGGTGCGCAGGTTCTTTTTGTAGAGAGCGTCGTTTACCTTTTCGCCGTTTTCCTCGAGTATTTCAAACTCGGGGCGTTCGACGTCGTTCCAGTAGAGTACCCGAATCTTTGTGTCGAATTTAACAGTGTCCGGAATGTTGAGAAGCGATTCGGTGGTTGCTTCCGCGCTGCCTTCGTCGCTGTCGGTTCCGGCAATCGCCGTCTGCGCGGCGGTCGTGGTTTCGGGGGCCTGATTATTTGCGCAGGATACCGCGAACGGAAGTGTAAGCAGCAGGGCGAGAATAAGCACCGCTATTTTCTTTGCCATTGTCCTGTCTCCTTTGTGGATGTGTTTTTCTGATTGTTGCGAGCGGTTTTGCCGCACTTATAAATATACGCTTTAATTATACACTATCCGCCGCCCGGATGTCAATCATTTTGTGGCGGCTTGTTGACATCAGTCGGCCGGATGTGGTAAAATAATACCATAAATAGCCAATACGAGGTTAAAACATGAAAAAAAGCAATATAATACTGCGCAAAGCGGTTTCGGTACTGATCGCGGCGCTGCTTGTCGCCGGCATCGGCTGCGCGGCGCTTCCCGCGTCCGCCGGGACTCAGCTGCTCGTCGTCGGCGACTCGATCTCGACCGGATACGGCCTTGCCGACTACTCTTCTTCAAATCCCTACGTCTGCGCCAGCTACGCCAACCGCCTCGCGGCCTATCTCGGCGTGTCGCAGAACAACGGCTACGTCAACCGTGCTCAGGACGGAGCCACCAGCGGCGACGTGCTCGCGATACTGAAGACTCTCGGAAGCAAGCTGACCGACGCCGATCTTATCGTGATTTCGGCCGGCGGAAACGATCTTCTTCGGCTGATAAGCACGCTCGCGTCCTCCATATCGGGAACAGACGGAGCAGACCTCAAAACCGCTCTGACGACACTGCTCTCGGCGGGAGCCGACCGTATCGTCGAAGCGCTCGGAAGCATCGATATGAAGAACACCTTCGACACCGCCATCTCGAATTACGGAAAGAACGTTACCGCGATTATTGATTTAATCAGGGAAAAGAACCCCTCGGCGCGCGTGATCTTCCTTGCCCAGTACGACCCGATCTCGGCTCTCGTCAATCTGCAGAGCGCAATAACTCTGCCGACGGGGTCCGTCGACATTCCGGGTATCGGTACGGTCACAATGCCTGCCGACGTAGGAATCGAGACCTCGGCCTCCGGGACGGTCGAGATTCCGAAGGTCGATATTTCGTCCGTCATTGCCGGACTTAACGCCGAACTCCGGAAGGCGGCCGAGGGAAGAGACGTTGAGATAGCCGACGTTCC
>JAGDAM010000173.1 GCA_017959485.1 Clostridia bacterium | reverse complement strand
AAGGCGGAGGCGGCTCGCGCAAAGGTTGGCGCATACGGTTCGAGAGTCTCGCCCGGCGCGGCGTCGTCCGCGAGACGTTCCGCATACCGAAGCGCCGCCGGCAGGGACGTTCTGGTTCCCGGGACGGAAAGCTATTCTCCGGATCTCCCGCTGATCTCATCCGTTACGGTGATCCCCTGGACGGCCGAATACACGTACTATCTGTCATTCTGCGAAACCGCAGCGCGACTTGCCGACTACACGTCTGACAAGTGCCGCTACAAGCCCTTCTTTTCATATATGCCTCAGTACTCCCAGATGGACGCCGAGCAGCTCGGATATTACTTTTACCTCCGAGAGTCGGTTAAAAACGGAGTTTATCCCGAGGCCGACGCGAGTTATCTGCTGCTTCTCATCTATGAGTCGATTAATCTGTCTATGCTGATTGATCCCGAACAGCTGCTGGCGGTTCTCTGCGGTATCGCGGAGGGATACGGGAGAGATTTTCCCCGCGTGGCTATGCGTCTTTCGGACTGGATCTGCGATTTCTGCCTGATACACCGTCTGACTTTGCCTAAAAGCGTATCGGACGCGACGCGCGCCATGCTGTCGTCTTACTGCTCGCTAAAGGAGTTTTATCTCTCAGGAGATATTACCGACGCCGCGGCGGGAATCCTTATCTCGGCCTCGGGATACGACTACCGAAAGAGCAAGTACTATACGGGAGACAACAGGGAGGCGTACGACACACATATTCCCGCGGCGTTCAGAGCGGTTCTGGCACGGCTCGGCGAAGAAGAAATGATCGGCATGCTGACCGAAAGGGAGGTCTCGAGGGACTCGTTCGTTGGGGCTATCTGCGGTCCGTCGAGCAAAAAAAGACTGCGTGTGACCTACCGCTCGCTTTCCAGATCTTACGAATTCAGATTTGCGGTTTCCGATATACTGAAGAACGCCGAAAACCGCCTCAGATCCGCGCTCGGAATAAGAGGGACTGTTAAAGCGGGGAATCCGGGGAAATACGTCACCGACGCTCTCGACGCGTATTTCGGGAGCGCTTTTCCGGGGAAGGGCGCGAAGCCTCTTCCCGAATACGAGAGGTTATACGAGCCGTCATATCGACCCGCTTCCACGGATGAGGCAGCCCGTATCGAAGCGGCTTCATGGGAGACTACCGACAGACTGATTTCCGCGTTTGCCGAAGAAGAGCCGTCGGATGAGTTGCGGTATCCCGCTGTATCGGAGCCCGATAACGCCGGGGAAGAGGAAAACAGAGGAGAAGAGATCTCCGACGGCGGTTCGCCTGTCGCGGAGGAAGGAGAATTCTCATGGATCGGCCCCTGTGAGAGGGAGTTCCTGAGGGCATGCCTCGCGTCCGACCGGGAAGCGGAACGCGCCGCTGCGTCGGCCGCCGGGCTCGATCTCGATCTCTTCGCAGACCGGATAAACGCTTCGGCCCTTGAATATTTCGGGGACGTTATACTTGAATCGGACGGAAAGGTTTATACCGTCAGCGAGTTTTATGCGGACGAAATCCGCGGAGTAGTTGAAAATGAATGAACCGAAAGAAAACGCGAAAAAGATCCCGAGAAGGATTCTCGCAAATATAATTACTTCGGTTTCCGCCGGAGTTGTCCCGAGATCCGGAGCTCCGTATATCGCGATCGGCAGAAAGGACGAGATAGGAGCTCTTCTTTCCGACCTGCGGCTGGTAAGCGAGGGCGGCGGAAGCATGCGCTTCCTGATAGGAAGATACGGCAGCGGGAAAAGTTTCCTGATGCAGCTGATCAGAGGATACGCCCTCGAAGAGGGATTCCTTACCGCCGATTGCGATCTCTCGCCTGAAAGGCGGCTTTACGGAACGGGCGGCGCGGGACTCCGGACCTACCGTGAGCTTATAAAGAATCTTGCTTCTTCGTCCTCCCCCGACGGAGACGCGCTTCCGAAGCTTCTGGCGCGATGGATTTTCGACGTGGAGAGCCGCCTTGTCTCGGAAGGAATTACCCGGGGCGGCGAAGGGTTCGACGCACGTTTTGAGAAAACCATCGCCGAAGATATGAAGAAATTCGAGTTCATGACGGGCGGGTTCGACTTTGCGCGGGTTACGCGCGCCTACCGCAGAGCGGTAGAGGAGGACAATCCCGAAGCCGTGACTGCCTGTCTGCGCTGGTTCCGCGGCGAGTTTTCCACGAGGAGCGAAGCGCGCCGCGCGCTCGGGTTTGACGTCTCGATGGTGGTCGACGACGCCAACTGGTATGATTTTATCAAGCTCTGGGCAGAAGTCGGATCGGTCATCGGCTATCGCGGACTGATTGTGTTTATCGACGAGTGCGTCAATCTTTACAAGATTCCTCACCGGGTGTCGCGCGAAAACAACTACGAAAAGATCCTTTCGATGTTCAATGACACGCTTCAGGGCAGGGCGCCTCATCTCGGTATCATATTCGGAGGCACGCCTCAGTTTCTGGAGGACACACGGCGCGGGCTTTTCGGATACGAGGCGCTGCGCAGCCGTCTCGCCTCCGGAAGATTTGCCAAAGAGGGTGAACTGCGTGATCTTTCCGGTCCGGTTATTCGCCTAAAGCGGCTTTCCGACGACGAACTTCTGGCGCTGATCACGAGAATGACGTCGCTGCACAGTATATACTACTCCTGGGAGCCGAGGATTACTCCCGACGAGACGCTCGATTACCTGAAGCTGACCCTCGCGAGAGCGGGAGCCGACAGTATGATCACCCCGCGCGAGATGCTCCGCGACTACATGTCGCTTCTGTCTATGCTGCACGACAACCCCGAAGCGAGTTACGGCTCGCTTGTGTCTTCGGGCAAAGCTCAGGTCGCTTCCGCGGCGGATACTTCCGGCAGCCCGGGTGCCGGCGCGTTTGATCCCGGAGATTTTGAGTTTTAAGGCAATGAGTAATATTACAACCGACGCCGAGATATTCGGGAGATTCTCCCCGTTTATCCGCGAGTTTATCTACCGGAACGGCTGGGAAAACTTAAGACAGGTCCAGCTTGAGGCGGCGAGATGCGTTTTTACGACCGACAATAACCTTCTGCTGACTTCGGCGACAGCGAGCGGCAAGACCGAGGCAGCCTTTTTTCCGGTTCTGACGCTAATGGAGGAAAATCCCCCTTCATCGGTCGGAGTCCTTTATATCTCGCCGCTCAAAGCGCTGATCAACGACCAGTTCGGGCGGCTTGACGAACTGACCGACGGAGTCGGAATACCGGTGACGCACTGGCACGGCGACGTTGCCGGATCTCACAAGAAACGCCTTCTTGAGAACCCGCGAGGAGTGCTTCAGATTACTCCGGAGTCGCTTGAGTCGATGCTGATAAACCGCTCGAACGATATAGTCCGGATTTTCGGGGATCTGCGTTTCGTTATTATCGACGAGATACACACTCTCACCGGAAGCGACAGGGGAAATCAGATAATCTGTCAGCTGGAGAGGATAGGTCACCTGATCGGCCGTCATCCGAGAAGGATAGGACTGTCCGCGACCGTCGGTTCTCCCGAAAAGGCGGCGGCGTGGCTGTCGGCCGGCTCCGGAAGGAAGACCGACGTTCCGGTATTTCCCGACAGCCGTCTCAGGTGGCGGCTCGGGATCGAGCATTTTTACATACAGAATCAGCGTTTCGATCAGACCGAAACCGATTCGCCTTCAAGTACTCCCGAGACGTCGGACGAGGGAGCCGCGAAACTCGACGCCGGATACGAATTTATATACGACTGCTCCAGGGGAAGGAAAGCGCTTGTCTTTTCAAACTCGCGCGAGGAGACCGAATACGTTACGGCGACCCTGCGCCAGATCGCGAAGGAACGCGGCGAAGAGGACGTTTTTCTGATTCACCACGGGAATCTTTCCGCCGCGATTAGGGAGGACGCCGAAGCCAAAATGAAGGACGACAGCGAGACGTCGGTTGCCTGCGCCACCGTAACGATGGAACTCGGCATCGATATCGGACGTCTCGAAAGAATCATTCATAACGGCTCTCCCAACTCGGTAATGAGTTTTCTCCAGCGCCTCGGAAGATCCGGCAGACGCGGTCAGCCGCCCGAAATGATGATAGTGGTGCGGGAAGAGAATCCGTTGCCGAATACTCCGCTTCCTCAGCTGATCACATGGGATCTCATTCGCGCGATAGCCGTAATCCAGCTTTACGTAGAGGAGAGATTTATCGAGCCGCCCCTGGAAAGGAAGCTTCCGTACAGTCTCGCGTTTCACCAGATACTGAGCGTCAGCGCGTCTTCGGGCGAACTGAAACCTGCTGAACTCGCCGCGAGGATTCACGAGCTGCCTCCGCTGTCCCGCATCCCCGGAGAGGATATGCGCGAGCTGTTCACGTCCATGCTTGACAACCGGTTCCTTGAGATGACCGAAGAAGGCGGACTGATAACCGGGATGGCGGGAGAGCGGCTGCTTTCGAGCTTTAAGTTCTATGCCGTTTTCAAGGATACCGACGATTTCACCGTCAGATGCGATTCGGACGAGATCGGCACAATTTCGGCTCCTCCTCCGGTCGGCGACAGATTCGCGCTCGCGGGGAGAGTCTGGGAGGTTACCGAACTTGACGTATCCCGCCGGCTTATCTACGTGCGCCGTGTCGAAGGAAAGATGGAAATCTCCTGGCCGGGTGATTACGGAGAGATACACACAAAGATTCTGCGCAGAATGCGCCGTGTTCTCGAAGAGGATACCGTTTATCCTTATCTGAAACCGAACGCGGTTCGGCGGCTTGACGCAGCGAGGAAACTGGCGGAAAACACCGGTATGCTCGAGCGTTCCGTCGTATGTCTCGGAGGGAGCAGTTACTGCCTGTTCCCCTGGCTGGGCACGCGGTCGTTCAGAACCCTCCGCAAATATCTGGCCAAAGAAGCGTTCCGATTCGGTATCAGCGGGATCGGTTACGAGGGATGCTGCTATATAACCTTCAAAATGGAGAAGTGCGACGCCGCCGGATTTGCGGCGGGACTCGCGAGAATCGTCGACAGGGAAGGAATCGATACCGCGTCTCTTGTCGGTGCGAACGAAAACCCGGTCTTCGAAAAATACGATCCCTATATCCCGTCCGAGCTGCTGCGCCGCGCCTACTGTACCGACAAGCTCAGGGCTGACGAACCTTCCGAGAGAATCGCAGAGATCGCCGCCGAATTCGCGCGGAACTGCTGATTTTTTTATTAATAAAACAATAGGGTAAGATAATGCTTTTCATTTCTGTTGACTGCGGAACGACGAATCTTCGCTGCCGGCTTTGCGACAGCGACGGTATAACCGTCCTTTGCGAGACAAAGCGAACCGCCGGAGGACGCGATACCGCGCTTACCGGATCGAATCTGCGCTTGCGCGCGGCTCTTTGCGACGCGGTGTCCGAGATCCTCGCAAGGCCGGGCGAAAAACGCGCCGAAATCGCAGCGGTAATTCTCTCGGGCACCATTACGTCGGCGGTAGGCGTTTATCGCGTTCATCATCTTCCGGCTCCTGCGGGACCGTCCGACTCCTCCGCTGCGGCGGAATTCGTAGAACTGAAAGAGTTGCCCGGACTCCCGTTCTTCTTTATCCCGGGAGTAAAGACCCTGCCGGACCCCGCCACGCTCTCGGGGGACGACGAGCTGAAAAAGATCGATATGATGGACTCGATGAGCGGTGAGGAATGCGAGACCTACGGCATCCTCGAACTGACCGGCATCGGCGGCAACGCCGTCGTCTGTCTGCCGGGTTCGTACACCAAGGTCTTTTACGTATCGCGGGACGGAAAAATCAGTTCGATGCGTTCGGGTATGGCGGGTGAACTTACCGCCGCGGTATCCGGGCACACGCTTATGCGCTGCACACTGCCCGATCCGGTAATCAGAAGGATCATTCCCGAAAAACTGATCTGCGGATACGACTATGCCGAGAGCAGGGGAGTGTCGCCCGCTCTCGCAAAATCGCGTATTATGAGCGTGAACAACGGATGGGACGACGACGAGACCGGCAATTTCTTTGCAGGCGCTGCGATGTCGTCCGACGTCAGGTCGGTGCTTCTTGAACTCCGAGACGGATGTCCGCTGATTATCGGAGGATCGAATCCGCTTCGCGACTGCTTCGAACTGCTGGTCAGACATGCTCTGAAGGGCAGGGAATTACCGATCTTAAAAATCTGCGATTCGGACGCGGTCCGCGCCGTTCCCGCCGGTCAGTGGAAGGTCTTTTCAGAGAGAACGAACGGCGGTGAGATGCGTCCGTCCGGGATCAAAACAATCTGAACCCCTTCGCCGACACTGATATTTGAGAAAAAACCCGATATATCTTGACAAAATCCGTTTAGAAGAGTATAATTGCGTCATAAGAGAATAATACCATCTCGTCGGGGGTGCTCACGGCTGAGACAGATTTTTATCTGAACCCCGGACCTGATCCGGATAATACCGGCGTAGGAAGACGGGCGGTCGTGACTATTCGTACCGCGCCTTTTTGCGCGGTACGATTTTTTGGTGGTAAAAATGGAAAAACAAAACTACACGTCCAAAACCCGAGTGATGGTCGAGTCGGCCATCCTGATCGCCATCGCGACAGTTCTCAGTCTTATCAAGATAATCCAGCTTCCTTACGGAGGTTCGGTGACAATAGCCGCGATGCTTCCGATAATTATTATCTCCTACCGGCACGGTCTCGGCTGGGGAATCGCCTCAGGCCTTGTGTACGGCGTTATAAGGCAGCTT
>JAGDAM010000172.1 GCA_017959485.1 Clostridia bacterium | reverse complement strand
CGGCAATTTAGCTGTCTTACGCAGTAAGACTATTTAGCTGCCGCGAAGCGGCAATTCAGCCATTCGCTTGGCATTTTTTACAGTCCCATCTTTTTGGGGACAATTCGGAATAAATAATCGGAGGTATTATCCCTTGGAAGTTCGGGCAAGCTCAAAATTCGACAAGAGATCCTTAAACGCGTTTTACTACGCGGCGCTGTACAAAAAAACAAAGCCGCTCACGGGACTTGTCTTAAGACTGGCTCTCGTTTCGGTCGGCGCGGTGATGTGGACGGTCGCCCGTTTGCTGAGCGGTTCGCTTACGACTTTATTATTCTGCGTCTTCTACGCTTTCGCGCTGGCGCTGTTTTTATTCCTGTTTAATCATTTTGCCACTCCGGCGATCAGATTAAAAAGATACTCAAAACTCATCGGGGCGGAAAACAGATACGTCTTCAGGGACGACGCGATGACTGTTTCTACCGTTTCCCCGGGATTGTCGGGAGAATCGTCGATAGACTACGGCAATTTTGTGAGGGTTATCGAAACTTCGGAGTTCTTTTTCATCTTTCTGCCCAACAGGCAGGGATTCATCGTCGACAAGTCCACGGTCGAAGGCGGCAGCTTTCTCGATATCCGCGAGGCCTTAGCGTCCCGGCTGCCAGAAAAAAAGTACGTTCTTTGCAATTATTGAGGAAAAATGAATATGAAAGGCGTTGCGGCTGTTTCGCCCGGCGTCGCTCGGTTCGTTGACGACGTTCCCGCTCCCGAACCCGACGAGTACGGCTGCCTTGTAAGAAATATATACTGCGGTTACTGCAACACCACCGATACCCGCATCATCGACGGAATCGACGCGGGCGATCTCGAAAACATGCCCTTCCCGAAAGTGATCGGCCACGAGGGAGTCGGAATCGTCGAAAAGGTGGGGAAGAAGGTCAGGCACATAAAGCCGGGCGACCGCTATATCCGTCCCTACACCTCGCTGAAATACGGGAAATACGGCGGAAATTCGGGCAATATGTGCGAATACAACCTCGGAGCCGACCGTCTCGCGATGGAGGAGGACGGTATCCCCGCGGAAAAAATCCCGACTTACGGCAGATTCATTCCGCTTCCCGACGGTATTTCCGACCTCGACGCCGCCGTGCTCGTGCCGCTCGTCGAGTGCGTCAGCGCCGTGCACAATTTCGGCCTGACGGGCAGGGAAAAGGTCCTCGTCGTAGGAGCCGGACCGATGGGACTCGGAGTCTGCGCATATCTTAAGATCCTCGGAGCCGACGTCACCGTCGCCGACAGGGTTAAGTGGCGGCTTGAGTACGCGAAAGAAAAATTCGGTCTTCGGACCGTGCTGACCGACGGTCCGGTCGACGCCTTCTTCCAGAAGGGATCGTTTGACGCCGCGATCGACCTCGCGGGGTTTACCGAGATACTTCGCGAGTGCTCCTTCCTTATCCGTCAGGGCGGCACGCTCTGCTCGATGGGGACGCTGTCCAAGATCGACCGCACCCTCGATATCACGAAGCTGCAGAACCATATTTCGCTCCATATACTCAGCTATCCATACGAAAAGATGGCTTCATTCCCCGAACTGATCGGGCTGATCCGCAGCGGAAAGATCCGGCCGTCGGATTTTTATTCAGACGTGATGTCATTCTACGACATCGAAAAATGCGTCGCGATGAACCGCCGTCATGAGACGGTCAAGGTCGTTCTTGAAATCGAGTAACTCGCATATTGCGGCCGCGCCGGGGGCTGAAACCCGCGGCGGGCCGTATTTTAATGTTGAAATTATAATAATTATGTGGTATAATAATATATCTTTTTTGAGCGGCCGGAACGTCCGGCACGGGAAAGGATTTCTGTAATGAAAAAAGTCGGAATCGTAATGGGGAGCGACAGCGATCTGCCGGTCGTCAAAGGGGCGGTCAAGGTGCTGGACGCTCTCGGAATACCCTCGGAGGTACACGTGTATTCCGCGCACAGAACCCCTGACGAAGCGCGGGAGTTCGCCGTCTCGGCGAGGCGG
>JAGDAM010000171.1 GCA_017959485.1 Clostridia bacterium | reverse complement strand
GGTCACGCCGAGGATGGCAAGGACGAAAACGAAGGTCAGAAGGCACTCGACGATCAGTCCGGCGGCAATATTGTCGCCGACTCCGCCGAGACCGTTGGAGCCGAGACCGCCGGTTTTGTCGGCTACGCCTCCGAGTTTAAAGACCAGGGCAAGCACGCCGGATCCCGCAAAAGCGCCGAGGCACTGCGAAACAATGTAGAAGAAAAAGTCGGACAGACTCATTCCTCCGTTAATAAGAACGGCGAGAGAGACAGCGGGATTGATGTGGCATCCCGAAATATTGCCCACGCAGTACGCCATTCCGACAATAACGAGACCGAAGGCCAGCGCGGTGAGCAGGTATCCGCTTCCCGAGGCGGCGTCGCAGCCGACGAGCATGGCGGTACCGCATCCGATGAGTACGAGTACGAAGGTGCCGATAAATTCGGCGAGACATTTTTTAAAGCGTTCCATGGTATATCTCCTTTAATAAAAAGATTTCAACGTATACTGTGCGGTGCCGCAGCCGGTCATCCCAGCACGAAATTGACGTAATACTCGTAGGAATCGAGCAGAGCCCGCCAGCTCGCGGCGATGATGTCGGTCGAAGCGCCCATCGTATGCCAGACGGCGTCTCCGTCTCCCGATTCGACGAAAACGCGTACGGTAGACGCCGACGCCATCGAATCGTTCGCGTCAATCCTCGCCTTGATGTCGAGCATCTTCACCCTTTCAATCTCCGGGAAAACCCGCGACAGCGCGCGGTGAGCCGCGACGTCGAGCGCGTTGACGGGTCCGTCTCCTTCTCCCGCGCTGAGCTCGGGTTCGCCTCCGACGGCGAATTTCACGACGGCCGACCAGCACTGTCCCGACGCCTCGCCCGCCGAAAAGATAAGCTTGTAATCGAGAATCTCGAGCGGACGGGATATTCCCCCGAGGACGCGTCCCGCGAGCAGCCGGAGCGAGGCGTCGGAGTTGTCGAACTGCATTCCGGCCTTCTCCTCTTCGCGCATCCGCTCGAGCACCATGTCGATCGAGGGATCCCCCTTGGCCAGCCGGTATCCGTAACGCGAAAGCATCTCGGCGACGGCGGCGCGGCCTGAAAGCTCGCTCAGCACCAGACTCCGCGAATTACCGACGAGGCGGGGATCTATATGTTCGAAGCTTTGGCTGTTCTTCAGCAGAGCGTCGATGTGCATTCCGGCTTTGTGGCTGAAAGCGTACGCTCCGACGAAAGGAGCGCTCTCGTCAAATGCGAGATTTGCGGTCTGGCAGATCTTGCGCGCGATCGGCGAAAGCACGGCAAGGCCTCCGTCCGAAAGGCAGCGGATGCCGAGCTTGAGCTGGAGGACCGGAATAACCGTCGTCAGGTCGGCGTTGCCGCAGCGTTCGCCGATTCCCGAAACGGTCAGCTGCACGTGACCGGCTCCGGCAAGCACGGCGGCGACAGTCGAGGCGTCCGCCATTCCGATATCGTTGTGACAGTGTATGCCGAGGCGCGGTCCGCCGCCGTTTTCGGCGGCTATGAGGGAAACCGTTTTCGCGATTTCATCCGGGAGCGTCGCCCCGTTGGTGTCGCAGAGCACGACCGCGTCGGCGTCCCGGGCGGCGTTCAGCACTTCCCTGGCGTACCCGGGATCCTCCGCAAAACCGTCGAAGAAATGTTCGGCGTCAAAGAAAACGGTCTTCCCCGCTTTTTTCAGAAATGAGACGGTGTCCGCGATCATCGCGAGATTTTCCTCGAGCGAGGTTCCGAGCACGCTCGTCACCTGACCCGAAGACGCCTTGCCGACGACCGCTGCGGCGGGAACGCCCGACGCGGCAAGAAGGCGAAGGGCCGGATCGTCCTCCGCCCTGCATCCCGGTCTGCGCGCGGCGCAGAGGACCGAAAGACGCGCACCGCCTTTTTCCCCGCTCTTCGCCTCTTCGCACAGCCCTATCAGCCGCTCGGCGTTGGAAGCCGAGAGGAAGCCGACCTCTATATAGTCGACTCCGAGCGAATCGAGCCCGGATATGATCTTGAGCTTTTCGTATTCCGAAAAGACCACTCCGGCGCGCTGTTCGCCCTCGCGCAAAGTCGCGTCGTATATAACCGTTTTTGTCTGTTTTTCAGGTTTCATCCGATTTTCTCATTATAACGTCGCGACCGATCGAAGACAGATCGCGGTATATTTCGCATTCAAATCCGAAGGACTTGCCCAGCGCGGAAAGTCCTTCCGCCATTCCGGCACCGGTCTCGAAGACGATTATCCCGCCGCGGTTCAGTCTGACCGACGGAATGATCGAACGGTAGAAAAGATATCCGTCGGCACCGCCGTCGAGCGCCGCGCGCGGTTCATAGGACAGCTCGGGTTCGAGCGAGTCTATCTCCTCCGACCTGACGTAGGGCGGATTGGACAGTACCGCGTCGAAGCTTCCGAGCGCGGAAAGAGCGGCTCCGTCCAGCACGTCGCGGATCAGGAAGCGGCAGCGGTCGGCCACTCCCGCGTTTCGGGCGTTGAGGGCAGCCGTCTTCAGCGCGCCCGGTGAAATATCGACAGCCGTGCAGCGCAGATCGGGGCGTTCCTTCAGAACCGAGACGGCTATCGCCCCGCTTCCGGTGCCCAGGTCGCAGAAGATTCCCCCGCGCTTCACGCGGCTCACGGCGAGTTCGACCAGCGTCTCCGTGTCCGGCCGCGGTATAAGGGTGTCGGGGCTGAGTTCGAAGCGGATGCCCCGGAAATACCAGCTTCCGAGAATATACTGAAGCGGCTCGCGCTTGAGACGCCGCCCGAGCGCTTCGATGAAGGCGGGATCCCCGCACTCGGCGTCGGGATCGCACAGCAGTTTCGCGCGTCCGAATCCGGCAAATTCTTCAAAAAGCAGCGACGCCTCGAAGTCCGCGTCCGCCACGCCCGCCCGGGACAGAGCACAAACCGTCTCTTTATAGGTCACCCGCTCTTCCCTCCGGTACAATAATACTGATACTATTATATTTTACATCATTTTTACCCTGAATACAACAAAAACAATCCCCGGGCAAAAAAAATCTTTCCTTTTGGATAAAAATGTGATATACTATTATCAATAAAACTGGTTGGAGGTATTAATAATGTTTCTTTTCAGGAAAGAGCCAGAAAAGCCCAATTACTTCAAGATAGTCGCCATTACCGTAGCCGTCATAGCCGCTCTGGCTGCCGCCGGATACGCCGCTTACCTTTTCTGCAAGAAGAAAGGGATCAGCTGCTGCTTCCGTAAGTGCGACAAGTGCGACGACTGCGAAGAGTACGACAACGAAGATTTTGACCTTGATTCCGACGCTGACGTGGACGTCGTCGTCGACGGCGATCCCGCCGCTGAGGCCGCCAACTGATACGTCGCGCTTCAAACGAATCCGAAAACACCCGGTTCCAAGGCGGGAAATTAAGCGCCGAGCTTTTCCCATTTGACGATCCGGGTGTTTTTTGAAATTTAGTGACTGTTATGAAAAAACACGTAAGACCGCTGGCGGTTAGGACCTGCGTATATTTTACCCTGGCCGCGTCAGTTTATTCGGCTCTTATACTCGTTCTTTACGCCTCGTCTCCCTCGGGCGCAAACCTCAGCGCACAGCGCCTGTTCCTCCTTCTTCCCTTCTCCTTCTGTCTCGGCGCAGCCGAGGAAATAAGACGGACGTCGATCCCGCAGGGGGGCAGGATCTTCCTTCACGCGCTTTTGTCGATTCTCGGAACCTTTCTGTTTCTTGTCCTTCCGGCGACCTACGACCGGGACGGACAGGAAAAACTGACGGGATTCATTCTGACGCTCGCGGCCTACGCGGTCGCTGTGGGCATACGCGCAATCGTTTCCGGCCGTCTCTCAAAGCTGAAAAGAGACAGCGAAAAATACAGGGGCGACGGGAAAGAGAAAAGATAAACCGGTGCTCCGCCTCATATCGTTCATCCGCTGCTGAGCGGCTGTCCGAAAAATAATCGGATGTACGGAATGCTTTCGCATTCCGTACAGCCGGATTTTTTATTTATTCGGGATTATCGCGAAGAGCGAACCCCGATCAGTCGTCGGTCGGGATGTAAAGACCGGTATCCTGCACCCACTCGTAGTAGATGTAGTAGAGAGAACCGGCGTTTCTCGAAGAGACCTGGTTTCTGACGGCGGAGCTCTGAAGCGTCTGTGCGGAAGCTATGACCGCCTCGAGCTCTTCGAGACTGCCTGCGGCGTTAAGCCGTTCGAGCAGCTGATCGGATGCGGCGTTGATTGCCTTGATCTGATTGGTGTCGAGCAGCGATTGCTCCTTGGCTTCCGGATCGAGTACCAGATAGTTGACGGGAACTCTGAAGCAGTTGAGAAGTCCGGCTTTGATGTCGAGATTCTGCTGCTTTCCGAATTTCCAGATTTCGGGATCCATTCCCTCTTCCGGTGCGCAGACAAACAGGTTGCCGGTGTTGCGGATGTTCATCACGTAGTCGTCACTGAGACGGTGAGCGACTCCGTCGAGGTCGAGAGTGTAGTGGACTCCCTCGACGCCGTACTGCAGCACGTTGCGAAGATCGCGGTTGGTGTTGAGGTAGGTTACGATCTGCATACTGCGGTTGACCGATCTCGTAAAGGTCGTAACGGCAAACATAGACGAGAAGATGTCGTCCTCTTCCACGCGGGGATACTCGAGAATGTTGAGATAATACTCGTCGCCGTAGACCTTGTTGAGCTCGGCTCCGCCCTTGACGAACTTCACGGCGTATTTATCGGTCGAGCCCTCGTCTCTGACGTAACCGAGATCCTTGTACTGGCGGATCGTTCTGAGCTGATCGGTGTAGGCGGTAACCGACATGATGTTGGAACATCCGGTAGGCGAGTTTGTGGAAATCGCCGGATCGAGCGTACGTCCGATCGCGTAGGAGTTGCCCATGAGATTGAACTTGTCGTGGATCACGCGGTTGGCGTCGACGTCGTAATACCAGTAAACCGTGTTGGTGACCGGAATCTCGCCGAGAATCGGGGCGTAATCCGGTTCGTATTTGCTGACGTCCTCAAGGAAGCTGCGGCAGTCGTCGGAGGAGATGCCGGTAATCTTATCGGGATCGTAGTTGTACTTTTCCACCAGCGACTTGTTGAGCAGCATATAGGTGTAATCGCCGACGGCGGAATTGTTCGGAATCGCGTAGGTGCCTTTGCTCGACCACTTGGTCCAGGCGAGCAGAGCCGGCGAGACGTACTCTTTCAGCTTCTTCGAACCGCCGTTGAGTTCGTCGTCGATCCTGGTGAGCCAGTCCTTCTCGATATAATCGGTATATCTGTCGTAACTGTCGATCCAGATGATATCGAGCTGATAATCCTTTTCGTCCGGGTACTTGATCTCGCTGATCGTGTAGTCCTCGGCGCCGGCGACGGTGACGAGGATGGTCTCCTCGGCGGTGGTGTCTTCTCCGGTGAGTTCTTCGGTCTCACGGAAATCGACGTACTCGGGGTGAGCCGCGTACCAGGAATCCTCCCACAGCTTGTCGGTAGCGATCGACTCGGCGGCCGCTTCCTTCTTGGCGATGCGGAAATCCTTTTCGTGCTGCTCGGCGAGCGCCTGACGGTCGGCGTTCGACTGGATCTTGCCCTCAATGGTTGAATAATACTCGTCGTAAGTCAGAAAATGAAGGACCACGCGGGTCTTGAAGGTGGATTTGGTGATCCTGTTAAACGCTTCGTTGACTTCTTCAGCCGTCTTTTCCGAGACAGGTTTCTCGCATACGACGAACATCGACAGAGTTATGGTGGACTCGGAAGCGATCTCATTGGTCTCATCGATCGCGTCATCGCTCGAAACCTCTCCGCAGGACACAAGGACAAGGGAGAAAAGCATCAGCGCGGCGAGCAATATGCAAACCGTTCTTTTCTTCATGGACAGGCTCCTCCTGTAAGGAATGCTGGGAAAAAATATATAGAGACAGTTCTATGCGTATCTATTTTACAACAATCCGCCCGGAATGTCAAGATTAATAATTATAATAATAATAAACTATGGGCTATTATTCGTAGTAGCCGGCGAGATAGCGCTTGCGGCTCGGGTGTCTCAGCTTGCGGAGCGCCTTCGCCTCGATCTGTCTGATCCTTTCTCTCGTGATGTTGAACTCCTGGCCGACCTCTTCGAGAGTGCGGCACCGGCCGTCGTAAAGGCCGAAGCGCAGCTTGATGACGTGCTCCTCGCGGGGAGTGAGCGTGTGGAGCTGGCGTTCAATGACCTCGCGCAGAATGTTTGCGGAAGCCGCCTCCGCCGGAGCGGGAGTTTCGTCGTCGGGGATGAAATCGCCGAGATGGCTGTCCTCTTCCTCGCCTATCGGAGTTTCGAGGGAGACCGGCTCCTGCGCTATCTTGAGCGTTTCGCGCACTTTCGCCTTTGTCATACCCATCTTTTCGGCGATCTCCTCTACCGTCGCCTCGCGTCCGAGCTCCTGCTGGAGCTGTCTCTGGCAGCGGGACACCTTGTGTATCGTCTCGACCATGTGCACGGGGATTCTGATCGTCCTCGCCTGATCTGCAATGGCGCGGTTTATCGCCTGCCTGATCCACCAGGTCGCGTAGGTGGAGAACTTGAAGCCCTTGCCGTAGTCGAACTTTTCGGCCGCCTTCATAAGACCGAGGTTGCCCTCCTGGATCAGATCCAGGAAAAACATTCCCTTCCCTACGTATTTTTTGGCTATCGAAACGACAAGACGCAGATTTGCCTCGACCAGTTTGTCTTTTGCGGCTTTCTTGGCAGAGGGAGCCGCGTCGGGATCGCTCATAATCTGCGAGAGTTCGCACTCGTCCTTCGGCTCAAGCAGCGGGATGCGGCCGATCTCCTTGAGGTACATTCTCACGGGATCGTCGACGGTGACTCCCTCCTGCTCGAGCATGAGCTCCATATTCTCGGCGTCGCCGAATTTTTCCGCGGAAACGTCGTCCGCGTCGGCAAGATCGCTCTCTCCCGGCTCGTCGCCGCTGAAATCGTCCTGTATATCGAGATCGTCGCCGTCGATGTCGTCGATGTCGTCGCCGTACTCGAGGTCGGCGTTGTTCTCGAGGAGTTCGTGTACGCTGTATTCTTTCTCGTCTTCTCCGTGCATGTTCTTAATTCCTTTCTATCTCTCTCTATGAAGTTATTTGAAGTTAAGGCAATACCGCCTTAAGGCGTTCAGCCGCCGCCGCGTTTTTTCTTCTCTTCCTCAAGCCGCCTTCTCATCTGCGCAATCGAGTCGGAAAGGGTGTCCGGAGCGTCTTTTCTCTCCTGCTTCCGTTTTTCCTCTTTCATCACGGCGACCGCCTCGTCGAAGACGCGCCGGCCGTTTTCCGACAGCTGCAGACGCCGGATCTCGCATCCCTTGAGACGCGACATCTCGTTCGAATCATAGCTTTCCCCGAGGAGCGAAAAAACGAATCCGCCCTCCGAACCGTGAAGCGTCATTATCGCGTCGAAAGCCCTGCGACCGAAGGAAGTCGGGAAATCGGACGACTCAAGCACCGACGGATCCTTCGCGGCGGCGTCGCGGTACTCGGGGTAGATCAGAAGCAGGCCGATAACGGTGTCCTCGGCAGCGGCGCCCCTGACCATCGAAGCCGCTTCGGTATTGACTCTGTCGCGCAGATACCCCGCCTCGTCGGCCGCGGCGCGGCTCATTTCTTTTCCGTCTCGCTTCTGTCTTGAGCGCCTTTTTTTCTCGACGTCCGACCCCAGCGAATCGGCGGATATTCCGAGCGCTGACGCTGCGCGTCCGACGTATACGTCCCGCTCGACCGCCGAGCCGTATCCGGCGATCACCGCGGCAATCTCGTCCGCGGCCTTTATCTTTTCCTGAACCGAGGAAAGATCGTGAGCCGATATGACTCCGGCCATCCGGTATTCGAACCCGGTGCTGCTCCCCTCGATCAGCGAACGGAAGGCGTCCTTCCCGAATTTGCGTATGAACTCGTCGGGGTCCTTGGCGCCGTTCATTCTGAGTATACGGACCTCGATACCGACGTTGCCCAGAACCGATATCGCCTTGCGCGTCGCGCTCTGCCCCGCTCCGTCCGAATCGTAAGCGAGTATCACCTTGTCGGTATACCTGGCGATCGTGCGGGCGTGTTCATCGGTGATCGCGGTGCCGAGCGTGGCCACCGCGTTCTGAAAGCCCGCCTGATGCATCGACACGACGTCCATATACCCCTCGCAGAGTATCAGTCCGTCGGAGCAGTGATCCTTCGCGTAGTTGAGCGCGAACAGGGTTCTGCTTTTTCGGAAAGCCGGGGTGTCCGAAGTGTTAAGATATTTCGGATTGCCTTCCCCGATGATCCGTCCTCCGAACGCGGCAACGTTCTTCCCGGTGTCGGCTATCGGAAAGATGACTCTTCCTCTGAAATAATCGAACACCCTGCCGTTTGACCGCCCGCAGAGGAAACCGACCGACAGTTCCTCGTCGGTGAAGCCCTCTGCACGCATAAGCGGATAGAGCCAGTCGAACCGGTCGGGAGCGTATCCTATGTAAAAATGCCGCAGGGTCGCGGTCTCGAGCCCTCTGTCCGCAAGATAACGCCGGGCGGGTTCTGCCTCCGGGGACTTCATAAGAAATCCGTGAAACAGGCGGGCGGCGCAGGAATTCATCTCGCGGATCCGGTCGCGGGACGGTCCTCTTCTCTCTCCACCGTCCGATTCGGGTATCGTAACTCCCGCGCGTTTCGCGAGAAACTCGAGCGCGGAAGGATAGTCGAGGTTCTCGATTTCCTTAATGAAAGTAATGACGTCCCCCGCTTTGCGGCAGCCGAAGCAGTAGAAGCTGTCGGTGCCCGGAAAAACGGTGAACGACCCTGTCTTTTCACTGTGGAAGGGACACAGACCGACCCAGTTGGATCCGGTCTGGCGGAGCTTCACGTAATCCGAAACGGTCCTTACGATATCGTTCCGTCTGATGATTTCTTCGACGACGTTTCTCGGTATCAAGCTCCGGCCCTCCTCCTTTTTGTTCTTTCAAGTATAATATACAATTATTTGCCTGAAATACTCTTTTATTTTTAAAAAAATCAGGCGAATTTTGTTCCCGTGACCGTGAAAGACGCGGAACCCGAACTGACGTCGCGCACCGCCTCGCGCAGAGTTTCGAGCTTTTCCGCGGGAACGAGCAGCGAGAGCGATACGGCGGTCCCGAACTGCTGCGACACGGCGGTCGCGCCTACGGCGGGGAGCAGACGGAGAAGCTTCGAGTATCCGTTGTAATCGATCGTGACCTCGGCCTCGGCGCAGAGGCGAAGCCGGGCGATTCCGGCGGCCGCCACGGCCGCCGATGCGGCGGAAGAATATGCCCTGACAAGTCCGCCCGTCCCGAGCAGTATGCCTCCGAAGTATCTCACGACGGCTATTACCGCGCCGTCGATCTCCTCTTTTTCAAGGACGCCGAGAACCGGACGGCCGGCGCTGCCCTGCGGCTCGCCGTCGTCCGAGTATTTTTTAACCGCCCCGTTCCTCACCGAGTACGCGAAAACCACGTGTCTGGCGCCGGGGTGACGCCCGCGCACCCCGGAGACGAAAGAGGCGGCCGCCTCCTCTCCGGAGACCGGAGCCGCGTATCCGATGAACTCGGAGCGGCGGTCGGTGAATCTTCCCTCTCCCTCGCGGGCGAGAGTTTTGTAAAGAATTTCTTCTCCCGGCACCGGTTCATCCTCCGGCGAGATATTTTGACATAAGTCCGCGGACCCGCTCGTCGGCGATCGCGGTCACGTCGATGTATTCGCTGCCGTATTCGGCGCTCTCGACCTCGGCGTCGCGGTATAGGAAAGACAGCAGACCTGCCTCGGCAAGAGGAATCAGGTAGCGTTCTCTTCTTCTGCCCGCTCTGACGAGCGACTGAAGCATTTCGGAGAAATCGTCGATGCCCTCGCCGGTCAGAGCCGATATGAACACAGCGCTCCCGGAGGACGCCGCGTCGCGGGTAACGTCGGGCAGCCGGTCCGCCTCGCGGTCACACTTATTGTAGACAGTCATGGTCGGTCTCGCTCCGGCTCCGAGTTCGGACAGAAGCTTTCTCGTGACCTCGAGCTGAGACGGATGGTCGGGATCGGACGCGTCGACGATAATGATTATTATATCCGCTGTAGCCGCCTCCTCGAGAGTGGAGGAAAACGCCTTTATCAGATGGTGCGGAAGATTGCGTATAAACCCGACGGTGTCGGTAAGAAGCACCGTTTCTCCGCAGGGGAGAACGAATTTGCGGGTGGTGGGGTCGAGGGTGGCGAAAAGCTTGTCCTCCGCCAGTATCCCCGCGTCGGTCAGACGGTTGAGCAGCGTCGATTTCCCGGCGTTGGTATAGCCGACGATCGCCGCCCTTGTTATCCCGCTGCGGTCACGCGCTGCGCGCGCGGTCCTTCTCTGCGTTCCGAGCTCTTCAAGCTCGGCCTCGAGCGCCGCCTCGCGCCGCTTTATATGGCGGCGGTCGGTCTCAAGTTTTGATTCGCCGGGGCCCCGGGT
>JAGDAM010000170.1 GCA_017959485.1 Clostridia bacterium | reverse complement strand
GTATAATCCGTCGCCTTTGCTCTTCCTGTAAGGCTTGAATTTGCGAAGAGATACGGGATATAGTCCATATTCCCGCATGCGCTTTCATCGTCTGAGATTTCCGATGCCGTTAACTTTGGTCCGACTCGGTCCGAAGTTAAATCGGTCCGCTTGCCCTGCCGTTTCAGCGCGTCCATTTTCAGCTTGTACGCGAACGCTTTTTCGGACGGCAAAAGGCTCTCGCGCTGCAGATTGCTGTCCACCATCATGATCACCGCCTCGTCGCGGCTCATGGGACGGATAAAGGCGGGGATTTTGTCGATCCCCGCCTTTTCGCAGGCGTGCACGCGCCGGTGCCCGCTGACGATCTCATGTTTGCCGCCGTCCAAAGGTCTTACCATGATCGGGAACATGACGCCGTAATCCAGAACGCTCTGTACAAGCAGTTCCATATCAAAATCGTCCCTGACCTTGAACGGGTTGCCGCTGAACGGAACGCACGAGGCGACGCTGATTTCTTCAACCTTCATCATCGGCATCGACCTCCGCAAAGTATTCTGTCAGCCCCTGAAGAAGCGCGCGGCCCTCGTCGTCGGTGAGCGTTACGCCCTTGCAGCATCTGCCCTCGGGGGTCCATTCGTGGAGATCGAGCTTCGGTACGCCGTCGTTCCACGATACGACGCGCAGCTCTTTTGTGTAGCCGTTGTTCTCTCTGAGAATGGTCAGCGTTTTGATGATTTTGCAAGTGATATTCTTTTCCATAATAGTTTCCTTTCCGCCCGTCTGGCCGGTAGCGCAGCCATGAATTCAAGATGTCATGAAGTTGACAGACCCGTGGAAGCGGTCACGCTTTGCTTCTTTGAGAATCGCTGTATTTCAGATTGCCCGCGTGCCGCTTCCCGTTTTCGGAATGCGCCGTTCTGCTCTTTCCTGACGTCGGCGGCAGCGTTTTGAACGTGATGTTTTCCTTTTCAGATCCACGTAACAGCTCTCATAATAATCCGCGTCTCGTTTGTACGCGTCCTTGCTGCGAAACAGATCGGCGATCAAAGCTCTGCCGGTGACGCCCTCTTTCGCGAGCGCGGTGACCTCGTCGTATTCATCCTTTGAAAGCGTGTAGTTCCCCGTCAGACGATTCAGCTTTCCGATCCCGTCGATCTCTTCCACCTTTTTGTTCACTTCTTCGGCGAACATAAAATCGTGCTCCGCGTCTTTTGTTTTCTGTCTGATCGCGTCAAGGCGCTCCCGATCCTTTTGGATCTGATACTCCAATGAAGACAGATGCTCCGTTCCGCTGCCTTCTTTCCCGCGGCTGAAACCGACGAATCCGTGCTCATTCATGTGAAGAAAAAACTCATCCTGCAACACGCTGTACGACGGTCTGAATTTCGGTTTTCCGTTTTTCCGGAAGACCTGTTTTCCGTTTTCATCGAGCAGCGGTTCGGTCGAGGCCCACATTTTTGAATGGCTGATCTGCGTGACGGTTTCCTTCACCGTTCCTATGAGCTTCGGATCTTTACAACGCTTCGTCCACAGAATTTCTTTTTTCACGGTCGGCATTGCGACGAGGTGCATATGATAGTGATACACGGGATACCCGAGCTCGTCCGTCGCGGCTTTATTGATCTCATCCGCATGCATCACGGCGGTGATGATATTGCGCTCTCCGTACTTTTTGCAGGCGTACCGATACGCTTCTTGATAAAACCTTTTTGCGTATTCGTAACCGCCGTTTGTTTCAAAATACATGGTGTTGACGTCGAACACGATCTCATCGAAAAGCGCTGCGTCGGCTTTCAATCCTCTGCGGGAAATCTCTCCGGATTCTTCCATTGAAAGAAGAATGTCCATATATGATTCGTCGCCCGGATCCTTGAAATGAACGTTCATCGGGATGCGTTCCGGGTCCACGTTCACGTTCCCGTAGTCGTTGTTTTTCCGCTCGTTGTGCCGTTCGATCGCGCCGATTTTTGACGCCGTATACGTCTTCACTCTGGCGCAGCTCATATTGTTTTCGTTTGCCAATGGCGTTCCCTCCTTTCCTTCAGGATCTCGCGAAGCGCGTTACACAAGATTCTGCCGAATCTGTGTAACCCACTATGACACTTTCAGCGGAGCTGCAAAGTGCCGTGGGCAAGGGGCGCGATCTCGCCTGCCGGCTCGGTCGGTGCTTCTTGCTTCGCAAGAGGTGCCCACCGGGCACCCGCACCCCCCTTGACCCCCGTGCGGCGCGCTCAGAACGGCAGGTCGTCGTCAAATAGATTCTCCTGCCTTTCCTCGCTTTCCGCACCGCCCGTCGGCAAAGTCCAATACCAGAGAAAGCCGTCCTTTTCGGATGAAAGAACGTGTTTTCCTCTCCCTCCACTATATCTATATCCGAAATTTTGATTTTCGCCGATAATGGCGTGACAAATGAT
>JAGDAM010000169.1 GCA_017959485.1 Clostridia bacterium | reverse complement strand
GTTCACTATATAAACATAAGAACCGGAGCGACCTACGACTGCGATATGGACGGAATCAATCTGATCGACAGCAAGGGTATTTCTTTTTCGATTTCCGACAATATCGAGCTTTACGGCGGAAGGCTGATCTGCTCCGGTGAAGGAGCGATCGTCCGTAATCAGCTCTTCTCACTTGATTTGTCAAACCTGTGGGATATCTGCAGAAAAGACTGCCGTGCCTGGAACCGGCTCGTTACGTTTCTGCTCGAACGCGAAAAACGCCTGTCCTGGGAATCTGTTCCGGATTTGCCGGTCCCGGAGGAGCATCTTCCGCTTCTTGAGAGACTGAAGAGCGACGGATACTTGAGTTTCAGTTTGGACGACCGTCGCAGGATTTTGTCTTTATCATATAAAAACGGAAATATTGAAAAGTGTTTTTCAAAAGAGGGCCAGCTGCTTGAGTATCTGGTATACGACACAGCCCGAAACGCCCGCGATAAGGAAGGCAAGAAATACTATAACGACGTAAAGACCGGCGTCGTCATCGGCTGGGATAAAAACCAGGAAGACAATTCGGACGTAATACCGGACAACGAGATCGACGTTATGATGATGAGGGGAATGATTCCCTGCTTCGTTTCCTGCAAAAACGGCGCGGTTTCAAGCGACGAGCTCTTCCTTCTGCGCGGAGTCTCAATTCGCTTCGGCGGGAAATACTCGGTGCCTATCCTTATCGCCCCGGCTATCGAGGACGATCCGAAGAGCCTGATGCTTCTGCGTCGGGCGAGTGATATGGGTATCAGGGTAATACCGGACGCCGACCGTCTTACGAAGAATCAGCTTGAAGAGCAGATCAAAAAGGCAACCGAGAATAATTGATTAAGGAAAAACCGCACGGGCCTGTCGGGTCTGTGCGGTTTTTGTCAGATTTTGTATTTTGATTCGACGTCATAAATAATGATTCGCGAGATTGAATAGTAGCCGAGCGAAAGATATTTTCCCGAAGTCGTTTCTCTCATAAGCACTCCGTCTCCGTCAGATGGATTATAAGCCGCGGGATCGTAAATCTTAAACTCGAGATTCGTCGAGACCTTCTCGGTCGGATTGATGCATTCTCCGATTACGACGTAATGAGTTCTCACCTTGTTCTGAAGCTGGGCGATAACTCCCTGAGGATGCTCTTTCAGGAGAGACTTTATCATATTCCGGTTTTGTGTATATACCGAGCGGTAATAAAGCTTTTCGCCGTCCACCGTGAAGGCGTCGGAGCACCGCTGCCAGTACATATAGGTCGGATCGCCGCTGTACGTTTTGCTTTTATCGTATATTTCGAAGTTCAGCGTATTCGCCATGCAGACGGTATAGGGATCGGCCGGAAGTCCGCCCTCCTGGCCGCTGCGGAGATCGTAGCCCCGAGTCATAACGGCACCCATGTTGTGGAACACCGCCGCTATCGAGCAGAGCGCGCATCCTGTATCTATCCAGCTCGGATAAAGCGGATGTCCGTCGTCGTTTACCGCAAAACGTTTCTTGACGCCCATACTCATCATATAGAGATCGGACAGCGCCTCTCCGTTCCAGTCGCTTGAGATAATATTGTTCTGACTGAACCAGGTAAAGCAGTCGCTGTCAACTACGGTTACCGTGAAGGACGCGCTGAAACCTCCTGCAAAAGCCGTGACTTCCGCCGTCCCGGTTCCGATGCAGGAATAACTGCCGTCTTCCCCAACGAGTATTATACTGTTGTCTGAGCTTTCCCAGCAGGCGTCCGCGGGTTCGGTACCGAAATATGGGGTATATCGGGAATAAAACTTCCCTGTCGAATAGAGACTCAGCTTGGTGTTTTTATAAGCGACTGAAAGACCGGTGCTGGCCTCCATCGGCTCAAACAGCCAGAGCTGTGAATGATCTCCGACGGCGTAATCGTCAACGGTTACCAGCACCGAATTGCCGGATGATACATTTGACGGAGTCAGCACCGAATAGATATTGCCGTCAATCGTCGGAGCTATCGTATAACCGCCGAAATCGGTAAAGAAAATTTCAAACAGGGATCCGTCGCTCCGCGAGGAGCTTTTTTTCAGTTCTCCGGGGGCGTCTGTCGGTCTGCCCGAGCACAGCGAGTACTTTCCCCCGTCGTTGCGCGGGATCAGAACCCGCGAGCCGTCCTCTTCGGTTTTCAGAAGAAAGCTCTGGCCCGAGTCTTTCAAGTCAAGCGAAGAAAGAATTACGTTCTGGGTGGAGACCTTTTTGGAGTTGATAATCTGAGCCGTAAGATACAGTCCGCTTTCAAGATTCCTGATCCTGTAAGAGCCGTCCGAAGGGTAATTCGACGAATCTCTTTTGTCAGCGGTTTCGGCGAATCCGACAGTGGACGGCACGATTATTCCGGCAAGCAGAACAAAGGACGCCGCTGCCGCCGCGACAGCGGTCAAGAGGCGCCTTATTCTTTTTTTAGACGGTAATCCGTGCATCTTTACTGCCTACGGGCTATTCGGGAAACCGGTCCCCGGAACGCCCCGCTCCTGTGTATTTTTTCGCCGCATCCGTCAAAAAATCAGACGGTGACTGACGTCGTTAATCGGAAGCGTAAACCTTTTTACGGATCCTTCTTACGTCCCGGAGCATTTTTATACTGTCTCTGACGACGCGTACTTTGGAATCGCCGTGTCGCAAGATCGTAACCGGAACTTCAACGATCTTCAAGCCCTTCTTTTCCGCTCTGAGAAGCACCTCGAAATCAAACGCGTAGCCGTCGGTTGCGCACTCACGGAAGATACTGTCCGCGGCATCCGCGACGAACGCCTTGCATCCGCACTGACTGTCGGAAACGGGAAGTTTTCCCGCCGCCGCCAGTATTTTCAAAAAAATCGAGGAAGCTATTTTGCGGAGCAGACTGTAGTCGCCGTATCCGCCGCCTCCGGCTGTCCGCGTGCCCACTGCCGCCTTCGCGTCAGCCTCTTCTTCGAAAGCCGATACGAATTTGCCGATTACTTCCGTCCCGTAAGCCAGGTCCGCGTCGGTGAACATACGGATATCGCCTTGGGCCGCAAGCATCCCGGTCCTGACGGCGCTTCCCTTTCCTCTGTTGGGCGAATAGGAAACCAGTCTTACAGCCGGATGCGATTCGGCGTATTCGGTTATCACTTCGGCCGAACGGTCCGTCGAACCGTCGTTGACGAATAAGACTTCATAGTCGCCCGGCAGAAAAGAATCAAGAAAAGACGTCAGTTCGGAGGCGGTACGGCCGATGACCGGCTCTTCGTTATACATCGGAATAATAACTGATAGCTTCATATCTTCAATGCTCTACCCGGGTCAGAAGGGCGTGTATCGCGTATCTTCCGTTTTCCAATCCGGTTATGCAGGTGGAAAGCGTGAGAATAATCGAATCGCTTTCAAACGAGATGCCGGACTTGTGAAATATCGAATTCTCCTCTTCCCTTCTGCAGAACTCGAGAAAATCGTTGTCAGAGTAAAAGAACGTCCTGAAATAGTCGCTGTCGGAGTACGTGGGGTAAATCGAGAAAACGGTAAACGTGTAGATGCCGTCGGAAGTGTAAATGACTATATCCTTCTCACTGAAAAATGATTCGTTAAGATAGTTGAGAAGGCCGTGAAACATTCCGCCGTTCTCCATATTGTGGCCGTAGATGACGATATTGCGGTTGTTTTCAAGTTCACGCGAGTTCCGGAAATCCACGAAGAGGGCCCCGGAATTGCGGCTGTTTCCGTCCACGTCGTGATTCAGATAATAATCGTTGTTGTCCGTCTGCACCAAAGGAATATATCTTATCTTTGTCGAATCGATATTGATAAAGCCGTAAACGTCCGGATTTTTGGATCTGTATGAATCTATCTGAACAAGTACGGATAAAAATCTTGCGCTGTATCTGGCGGCGGGACGGACAAGGGACGGGTCGTAAATTCGCGCTCCGGAAGTTCTTATCTCGGAAAACGACTGCATCGGATCGGAGGAATCAACACGCCCGAGATCTGATACGCTGACCTTATCCGCCTCTCCGAGCGCCTCCGCAAAATCGTCGGCAATGCCTTCGTAAAAGTCATCCGAACTGATATACTGGACGACGGTCTTTGCGATCTGCCAGCAGCAGTACACAAAGATGCATCCAAAGATAATAAAGAGAACTAAACTGACCGTATTGGAACCGAACAAACCCGTACGACGTTTTTTCTTCTTTCCGACGTCGGCGTTTTCGGGTGCGAGTTCTGATGCCTTGACGGTGTCGAGAGAAGAAACAAAGGATTCGGAATCGGAACCGCTCGATTCCTCGAGACGGTCAAAATAATCCTTAACCGAAGGATCACTGTATTCTTTTTTCCGACCGAACATAAGCGATCCCCCTTAATTGTTTTTGGTGTATCTTAAATATTATACAGTATTATTGAGGATTAATCAAGTGTTTTTAAGAGAGGCAGCTCAAACCAGAAGGAAGAGCCGACGGATTTTGAGGATTCGACTCCGAAATCCGCAGCGTGCGCCTGAAGAATATGCTTGACGATCGACAGGCCTATACCGGTTCCTTTGGCGGCTCGCTTGTGATCTTTGTCAACCTTATAATACCTGTCCCAGATCTCATGAATGTGCTCCGGATCTATTCCGGCTCCGGTGTCTCGGACGGTAATTCTCACAGTGTCCTTCCCTTCGCCGTTTTTCCGGAATTCCTCTGTTACGAACACAAGTTTATCGTCTCCGGTATAGTTTATCGCGTTGTTCACGAGATTGTAGATTACCTGGATGATCATCGATCTGTCCGCCGAGACGAAGGCCGTTCCGGGAGAATCGTCAAACGTGATTTCATATCCGTCGTGAACGGTAAGAGCCGAATACCTCTCGAGCACCTCGCGCACTGTTCCGGTAAGATCAAACTCGGCAAATTCGGGCTTTTTTACACCCGCCTCTATCCTCGAGAGATCCAGCATGTCGTTTACAAGTTCGGACAGATGCTTCGTCTCGTCTATTATTACCTGAAGATTCTCGGGCGTATTCTCTCCCGGGATGTCGCGCATTATTTCCGCGTATCCGGCAATCATCGTCAGCGGAGTCCGCAGATCGTGAGAAACGTTGGCAATCAGTTCCCGCTGAAGCCGGTCGGATCTGGCTATCTCACCGACGGCGTAGTTAAGAGTGCCCGCGAGTTCTTTCGTCTCGAGATAGCCCTCCACCGGGAAACTCACCGAGAGATCACCCGACGCCATCTTTTTGGCGGTATCGTTAATCCGTGAGAGAGGTTTGGATATCTTGTCCGCGAATATGTACGCCGCAAAAGCCGCTATCAGCAGAACCGCCAGAGTAGTCCAGGAAAACTGATATCTCAGAGCGGCCACCGAAGAGTTGAGCGGAGTAAGCTGAGCGTCGATAAACAAAGCGTATTCGTTTCCGTCGTCATCGGTGAAAACGCCGGCTCTGATAATCGATTTTACGGCGTCCTGCGGCGCGACCTGTTCAAAGCCGCCTTCCTTCGGGAGTTTCTTTGGAACGGTCTTGGTAACGCTTCCGCTTCCTTTCGCCTCGGCGTAGAGCTGCTCGAACTCCTCGTCGCGCATTTTATGAATGACGCAGTCGGGATATCCGTGAGCTTTCGCGACGATACTCCGCGATTTGCCGCCGGTCGATAAAACTAATATGCACGTGCGGTACTTGACCGAGAGCGAATCGGCCGTTGCAGTAAGCTGTTCCGAACCAACCGCGGTTTTTAAAGACGAGGTTATTTCGTTTATTTCACGTATTTTTACTCTGCGGTAGAAGGTGTCAATCAGCACCAGCTGAAATAAAAATACCACGGAAAGAATAAAGAGGACAAAGGCGGTGAAGTAAAGCACCGCCCTTTTTTTCAGATTCGGCTCGCGTTTGCGCCTCCGGGACATCACTCAGCCCCTTCAAATCTATAACCGGTTCCGCGAAGAGTAACGATATAATCCGAATACCTGCCGAGAGACTTGCGCAGAAGTTTGATGTGAGTATCGAGCGTGCGCGCGTCTCCGAAAAAATCGTAGCCCCAGACGTCGCTGATCAGCTTTTCGCGGGTCAGCGCAATGTTCCGGTTGGCGAGAAGATAGAAGAAAAGATCGTATTCCTTCGGGGACATGTTAACTCTTTCACCGTCGATATAGACTATCCTCGCGGTGATGTCCGCGGTCAGTTTTCCGCCGTCAAGTTCGACCGTTTCGTGTTTCTGCTGTTCGGTATCGCGGGGCATCGAACGTCTCATGACCGCTTCGATTCTCAGCATGAGCTCTTTCGGAGAAAAGGGCTTTACGATATAGTCGTCGATTCCGATATGGAAACCGTTAATCTTGTCGTATTCCTCGCCTCTGGCGGAAAGCATGACGATCGGAATCATACTGAACTTCCGGATTTCGCGCACGGCTGAAAGTCCGTCGAGTTCGGGCATCATGATATCCATTACCACGATATCGCATTCGCCCGCTCTGACTATTCTGACGGCTTCCATTCCGTCCGAACACTCGATTACCGTGTGACCCTCGAACTCGCCGTATTTCTTTACTATCTGGCGGATGCCGGTTTCGTCGTCTGCGATAAGAATTCTGTACATAAATCTACCTCCGAAGCATTGTCACGGATTGCCGCTCTCGGTCCCGACGACCGTCGCGCTTACGTATCCGGAACGTGAATAAGTGAAAAATCCTTCGTTGTAACGCCTTGTAACCTTGATCTGTACGCTGTCGCCGCTGCTGTACGCTCTGAGCGCTTTCTGAAGCTCGGAAACGCTTGATACCGATACGCCGCCGACGTCGGTGATGATATCGCCTACCTTGAAAGGCGAATCGTCGTCCGCCGCCGTGACCACGATGCAGTTCCCGTACGAGAGGACGTAGTCTCCGTAGTTATCTTCGAGAGAAACTCCCTTGAGACTCATTATCATTCTTCCGGGAACGTATCCGTATTTTATCAAATTATCCGCAACCGACCAGGCGGTGTTGACCGGGATGGCGAACCCGAGCCCTTCGATCGAGTCTCCGCTCGATTTTGCGTTAACAATACCGATAAGCTCGCCGCGCAGATTGAAGAGGGCCCCGCCCGAGTTCCCGGGGTTGATGGCGGCGTCGGTCTGAATTAGAGTCATTTTGGTTGCGGAATCGATGCTTATCTCACGGGCGGCAGATGAAATAATGCCCATTGATACGCTCCCTCCGAGTTCGCCGAGAGGGTTCCCGATAGCGATCACGGTCTCTCCCAGCCGGAGCGTGTCGCTGTTGCCAATAACGGCTGTTGCAAGTTTGCGGCCCGCGGGATCAACCGATATAACCGCGATATCCGCCTCGTCGTCGGTGCCGATAAGCGTCGCTTCCGCCGAGGTTCCGTCCGTGAAGGAGACTGTGATTTTGGTAGCGCCTTCGATAACGTGATTGTTCGTTATGATGAGGCCGCCCTCCGAAATGATAACTCCGCTTCCGGCGCCGCTGACTATATACTGACTGTATCTGCCCGTGCCTTTGACGACCGACTCGGTTCTTATTTCAACGACGGTATCCTTGACGGCGGCCACGGCGTCGACGACGCTCATCTCCTGACCGGGCGTCACGGTTACGACGTTCAGGCCTGTGTTTTCAGTTCCTTCGGAGACGTAGATTTTGTCTCCCGAATGATCAGGCAGGGGCGCGGTCGTATTGTCCGCGGTCGTAAGAGCCGGGGTGCCGGAGCCGTCGGAATCTGTTCCTTCTCCGGCGAACGCGAAATTGAAAAGGCCTTTCGCAAAATAAAGGACTCCGGCTGTGAGAAGAAGAATGATGCAAACCGATACCGTAACGGCGGCGATTATTCCGATAACCGCGCCCGTTCCGCGCTTCTTCGCGGCGGGTTTGGCCTGCGCCTCATCCGGCGTGTGTTCGGATGAATAGGCCTGACAGCGGTATTCGCCTTCCCTGCCTTCAAGGGGAGAATAAACCGCTCCGTAGGTCGGTTCGTCCCGTGATAAACCGTTGTCCGTATATGCATTTTCGTTGTTTTTGTTTTCCATTGCAGAAAATCACCAGCTTTTAAGTAAAAATCGTCGGGAGTTCTATTTTTCCCTGTTGAGCATATTTTAACGCAGCGATGTGAAGAAATTATGAAGAGCCATTTAACAAACACTGAACGTTACCGATAATTTCGGGTAAAAAAACAGATTGAGTTGACTACGTATCCTTAATGAAGTATAATAGTTAGGTAATATTTTTATAGGAGTAGACCGGATTGACGCCTTCTCTGAGAGAAATCATTAAGAGGCAGGGGATACCGCTCGCGGCGGGTATTCCCTTCTCCGCCTGCACCGTCACGCGGCCTCATTTGCTTAACCGTTTCGGCTTTGCGCCGAAATCCGTCTATATCGGGCTGATTCCTTATCTGACCGAAGATTATTATTACGCTCCCAGAAAGACTGTTTCGGCATACGCCTCGGGATACGATTATCATCTGTTCATAGATAAAACAGGCGAGGCGATTCTGAAGGAGGCGAAAGACGCCTTCCCCGGCAACAGTTTTTACGTCTGCGGAGACAAATCCCCCATTGACGAACGGCGCGCCGCCGCCTGTGCCGGGCTCGGCGTGCTGGGCGAGAACGGCCTTCTTATAACGAGAGATTATTCATCATACGTTTTTATATTCGAAGTCTTTTCCGACGCGGAACCCGACTCGGAGCCGGTACCCGCGGCATCCTGTCCCGGATGCGGAAGATGCCGGCTTGCCTGTCCGTCTTTGAAAGAAAACTCTGAATGTCTTTCTTCACTGACACAAAGGAAGCTTCCGCCTGACGAAAACGAGAGACGGATAATATCGGAATGCGGGACGGTCTGGGGGTGCGACGTCTGCCAGGAGGTGTGTCCGTTTACCGAGGAGGCGGTGCGGGCAGGAACGATTTTTACTTCAATAGATTTTTTCCGGGAAAATATCCGTCCTGCTCCGGAAATCGTGGATATTCTTGACGACGGGGACTTTCAAAAAAGGGCCTACAGCTGGAGAGGAAGAAAGGTAATCCTTCGAAACCTCGAGATTATCAGCGGCGGTAAAAAGGAAGAGGTTAAAAAATGATCAGATTCATATACGGCGAACACGGAAGCGGGAAAACCGATTTCGTTTACAAAGAGATTGCCGAAGTTTCGTCAGCCGGCGGAAAGTGCGTGCTTATCGTCCCCGAGCAGCACACAGTAAACGCGGAAAAGAGTCTATACTCGGTCCTGTCAACCGAAAGCCGCAGACTGACCGAAGTGCTCAGCTTTTCAAGACTGGCGAACGAATTGTCGCGTCGCGCCGGAGGACTTGTATTCAACTATGCCTCGACC
>JAGDAM010000014.1 GCA_017959485.1 Clostridia bacterium | reverse complement strand
GGTGTCTTCGTCCATGACGATGAGACCGCCGGAGCCGATGATGGAGCCGATCTTCGCGAGGTTGTCGTAATCGATAGGAGTATCGATGAGAGACGCGGGAATGCATCCGCCGGAGGGACCGCCGGTCTGGGCGGCTTTGAACTTCTTGCCGTTCGGAACGCCGCCGCCGATATCCTCGATGATGGTGCGAAGAGTCGTGCCCATCGGGAGTTCGACAAGGCCGGTGTTGTTGATCTTGCCGGTGAGAGCGAAGACCTTGGTTCCGGCGGCGCAGCCGGGAACCTGAAGAGAATTGTACCAGGAAGCGCCCTTCAGAATAATCTGGGCGATGTTGGCGTAAGTCTCGACGGTATTGAGGATGGTGGGCTGAGCGAATAGTCCCTTGACCGCCGGGAAGGGCGGACGGGGTCTCGGCTCTCCGCGGTGGCCTTCGAGGCTCGTCATAAGCGCAGTCTCTTCGCCGCAGACGACAGCGCCGGCGCCGAAGCGGAGCTTGAGCTCGAAGTTGAATCCGGTCCCGTAGATGTTCTCTCCGAGAAGTCCGTATTCGTGAGCCTGTCTGATCGCGATCTCCAGACGTTTGATGGCAGTCGGATACTCGGCTCTTACATAGATGTAGCCTTCGTCGGCGCCGATGGCGTAGGCGGCGATGGCCATCGCCTCGATGACGGCGTGCGGGTCGCCCTCAAGGACCGAACGGTCCATGAAAGCTCCGGGGTCGCCCTCGTCGGCGTTGCAGCAGACGTACTTTTTGACCTGTCCGCGGTTCGCGCAGGCGAATTTCCACTTAAGACCGGTCGGGAATCCGCCGCCGCCTCTTCCGCGGAGTCCGGATTCGAGAACCTGTGCGATGACTTCGTCGGGAGTCATGGCGGTCAGCACCTTGTGAAGGGCCTGATATCCGTCTTTTCCAAGATACTCGTCGATCGACTCGGGGTCGATGACGCCGCAGTTGCGCATGGCGACTCTCTTCTGGAGTTTCATGAAGGTGGTGCCCATGAGGTTGGGAACGCGCTGTCCCTTTTCCTCGAGCATGAACTCCTCGACCGGCTTGCCGCCCTTGATGTGCTCTTCGAACACGCGAGCGGCCTTCTCGGCGGTCATCTTGACGTAGGTATATCTCTCGTCGCCCCGGAAGACCTCCATGACGGGTTCATGCTGGCAGATGCCTATGCATCCGACCTGCTTGACCCTGACGGTGTCGGAGTATCCGTTTTCGGCGACGATCTTTCTGATCTGATCAAGTACGGGAGCGGCTCCGGCGGCCATGCCGCAGGTGGCAAGACCGACGGTTACGAGGAAAGGCGTTTTTTCGGCGTTGACCGATTCTTTGATCGCGTTGATCTCGGCAAATGATTTCATAACGTCACTCTCCTCCTTCTCAGCGGTATTTTTCAAGGATCGGGGCTACCTGATCCTTGGTGAGACGTCCGTAAACGTCTCCGTTGATGGTCATAACGGGAGCAAGGCCGCAGGCGCCGATGCAGCGGGTCGCCTCGAGGGAATATTTCCCGTCGGAGCTGGTGGAGCCCGCCTCGACTCCGAGGACGTTCGTGATCTCCTCGAGAATGCCGGCGGAACCCTTAACGTAGCAGGCGGTGCCGAGACAGACGGCTATCGAAACCTCTCCGTTCGGATTGAGCTTGAACTGAGAGTAGAAGGTGGCGATACCGTAAATCTCTTCGAGCGGTGTGTCGGTCTCTCTGGCAATAATCTTCTGGACCTCTATCGGAAGATATCCGTAGATTTCCTGAGCTTCCTGAAGTATGGGCATCATCCTGCCCTGCACTCCCTCGTACTTGGCGATAACGGCAAGCAGCCGTTCTTCCTGCTCGGGAGTACCGCGGAATTCGACGGTTGTCAGTTTCTTTTTCATTAAATGAAACAACCTCCTCCTGGAGTATGAATTTAAGATTGACCGAACGTCCGGACGGACGTTCTTTCTTTAAGTCAATACCGCACGCGCGAGGCGCTCGGTATTGACTTAACCGGCGAGGCCGGGGTTGAAGCGGATCCTTATCTCTTGGAGAACTGGGAGGCGCGGCGGGCGGCCTTGAGACCGTATTTCTTTCTTTCCTTCATACGAGGGTCACGGGTCAGCAGACCGGCGGCCTTGAGGGGCGCCTTGTTTGCTTCGTCAGCGAGGACGAGGGCTCTCGAGATGCCGTGGCGGATAGCTCCGGCCTGTCCCGACAGTCCGCCGCCGGTGACGTTGGCGACTATGTCGAATTTTCCGGCGTTGCCGGTGATCTCGAGCGGCTGATTGACGATGAGGTGCATCGTCTCAAGTCCGAAATACTCGTCGATCGGCTTGCCGTTGATGGTGATCGAGCCGGTTCCGGGATAAACGCGGACGCGGGCGACCGATTTCTTTCTTCTGCCGGTTCCGTAGAAGAACGGTTTTGCGCTTTCGTACATTTTCGTTTCCTCCTTCAGCTCAGTCAGTTCTCGTACGCTATCGGCTTCTGAGCGGCGTGTCCGTGCTCGGAACCGGCGTAGACGTGAAGTCTGGAGAGCGATTTGCGGCCGATGGCGTTGTCGGGAAGCATTCTCTTAACGGCAAGCTCCATAGCCATTTCGGGGCGGGTGGCCATAAGTTCCTTGTACTGGACCTTCTTAAGGCCTCCGATGTAACCGGAGTGACGATAGTAGTATTTCTGCTCCAATTTTCTTCCGGTCAGAATCGCTTTGTCCGCGTTGATTATGATTACGTATTCACCGCAATCAACGTGAGGTGTGAATTCAGGGCGGTGCTTTCCGCGCAGGACGGTGGCCGCCTTGACGGCGGTCCGTCCGAGAGGCTTGCCGGCCGCGTCAATTACGAACCAGCGCCGCTCGACGGATTCAGCTTTCGCCATAAAAGTTGACATTTTGTTTTCCTCCGTGAGTTGTCATTTTTACCGGAATATTATACCACTCCCGGAACTCAATGTCAACAGTTTTTTAATTTTTTGCGTGAAAATCTCGCAATTTCTCGCAAATTCTATCGATTTCGGGCTATTTTCTCACTCGCGAATCACGTTTGGCCGCTCTTTTTCATTCTGGCGTAGCGTCCCATGAGCTTTTTCGTGCCCACCGTGTCAAATATGACTTCGTAAAGCACGTCGCTTCCGATACGCGCCGCCGAGATCACGGTCCCCTCTCCGAAGGCGGCGTGCGCGACTCTGTCGCCCGGGGCAAAGCTATCGGTCTGCGGCGCGGGAGAAGACGTCCTCTTCCCTATCGTGAGCTTTTCGCCCTCCCGCGCGGGACGGGCCGGGGCCGAGCCGAAGAAGTCGCCGAAGTCTCCGAAAGATCCGGTACGCTCAGGACGCGCCGAGCCGCGACCCGTCTCGCCGAAGCGCGAAGGATCGCGCCTCTGATAAGAATAAGATCCGTCCGACCTGACGCAGATTCCGTCGGGTATGTCATCAAGAAATCTTGACGGCCGGCAGTACTCGGTCTTGCCGTATATGGTACGCTGAGCCGCGTGAAAAATGTACAGTTCGTCTCTTGCGCGCGTGAGAGCGACGTAACAGAGGCGTCGCTCCTCTTCGATCTCGTCGTCTCCCGCGTCCATTCTGAGAGACGGAAACAGACCGTCCTCCATCCCGCACAGTATAACGACCGGAAACTCCAGGCCCTTGGCGGAATGAACCGTCATCAATACCGCGGCGTCCGCCTCCTCGTCGTATTTGTCGACGTCGGCGACCAGCGCGTTTTCTTCGAGAAATCCCGGCAGAGTCGGCTCGTCGGTTCTTTCCATATACTCGACCGCGTTCGAAACGAACTCGTCGAGGTTGTCGAGCCGGTCTTTTTCGCTCTCGCCGGCTTCGATGAGCATCTGGCGGTAACCCGTCATCTCCGAGACCTGTCTGATGAACGCGTCGAGCGGGCAGCCCGAGTCGAGAATCT
>JAGDAM010000168.1 GCA_017959485.1 Clostridia bacterium | reverse complement strand
GTAACCGCCGAAGGAAATTGGTGCTATCCCAAATACCATAAACGCGTGCCTTCCCCGTAACGGGGATGCCTCGCCTTCGGCGAGCCTGGCGGACCGCTTTTGCCTTCCCCTCCGGGGAAGGTGTCGGCGGAGCCGACGGATGAGGGCCGGTGGATGGGGCAAAACGACGTTGCTTTGCCTTCCCCGGCTGGGGAAGGTGTCGCCCGAACGGGCGACGGATGGGGCGTACAGAACCGCCAGCGGCACCATGTTCGCACTGACCGATTGCGGCCATCCCAAAGAAAACCTTCGCCCCGCTCCGCGGGGAGAAGGTCCCCGAGGCAAGCACGAAGAAGCGGCGGCCCGGTTTCCATGCGCCGAGGGGGAATGAGGGGCCCCGCGAATCGATAACCGCCAATAATTGTTGGTATTCATATCCGCGCCCCCTCATTCGTCTCCGGCGCGATCATTCATCTGTCGCCGCTCACCGTTGCACGCCTGATCCACCTTCTCCCCCGCCGCACAGCGGCAGGGGCGAAGGTTTTCCTTGGGCAGTTCGGGCTGCAGACGTTCGCCTCGCGATTTTTCGATATTCCCTGGCGGTTTCCTCTGTTACAATTGTTCCAAAAACGAGAAGTGCTTTTATCACTGCCGGGCGCCGCGAGGCACTTCACCCTCCGGCATGAGGAGGTATCGGATCGGTATATACCGGATATGAGTCGTCCGGAATTCCCTCCGCACCGCAGATTTTGCACCGGCACTCGTCCTCGCTGCCCGCCACGCCGTCTTCTCTGAATATGACGTATTCGTGGCTGTGAGGATAGGCCGCGGGATTGCAGTTTCTGAACGCGTCAAGACCGATACAATCCGATGGCAGCGGACTTCCCGAAGCAAACGACAGACCGGTCAGCGACGAGCAGCCCCAGAACGCACAGTCGCCTATCCGTTTGACACCCGCGGGAACGGTAACGCTTGACAGTTTACCGCAGAACTGAAACAGGGCTTCGGATATTTCGGTAATTCCGGCGGGCAGACCGACCGATTCAAGCTTCTCGCAATAGGCGAAAGCAAGTCTTTCGATAACCGTGACGCTGTCGGGAATGCTGACGGACGTAAAGCCCGTATTTGCAAAGGCGCTTCCTTTTATTGTCCGCAGCGAAGCGGGCAACGTGATTTTTGAGAGTGACGTGCAGTCCTTGAAGGCCTCGTCTCCGATCGTTTCAACCCCGTTTTCTATCACAACCTCTTCAAGCGAGGGCCATCTCGAAAACGAGAAAGCGCCGATTTCTTTTACCGTTCCGGGTATTACAAGCTTCGTTATCCTCGACGAGGTTGAGGTGAAGGCGTCAAAAATGAATCCCTGAGCCGATATTCCTGTGACGGGAAGTCCTTTGAATTCGGAAGGGATCTCCAGCACCGGCAGCGAAACCAGTATTTCGTTGTCCTCAAGAATCGATGATTTTCTTCTTCCGGACACGGTATACCCGTTACCGCTTCCGTCGGGAGTAAAGGTGAGAATTATCGCCTGTCCGCTGATATCCGTCTGACTGTCTCCCGATCCCGAGCTGCCTTTTCTCAGCTGAAAATAATACTGATTCTGATATGCCTGTCTGAATTCGCCGTATGCGGCGCCCGAATCGGTTGACGGTATCACGGAAGAGCCCTTCTCAGCCGCCACCAGGTACAGCTTGGTTCCGGTCGCGTAGAAACGCGCTCCGTCGGATCTCGTGTATTCGGCGGACGTCACGGAATTCGTCAGATGAACAATAGCCGAGACTTCTTCAACCAGATCCCATATTAAATAATGAATGATATCGGGATTATCGGCGTAATAATACGCGATCACGATCTCGGGTTTGGAGTCGCCGGTAAGATCGGTCAGCGCCACCTCATGGATCAGATTGGTCCCGCCTAACCCGAATATTATTCTGTCGCCGAAGACAACTTGATGCCGGCTTACCGAAAACGTCTTGCCCGGATGACGCGAGACCGTGAAGACCAGTTCTGAAGGATAGTCTTCTCCCGACTCGTTTTTACAGCCGTAACGCCATACGACGCAAGTGCTCTTTGTGACAGCGACGATTTTGGGGTCGGTCGCGGGCTCTGTCGCGGAGGTGGTCTCGGGCGTCGTTTCGGTTTCGGACACCGTAAACTCTTCGGTATACGGGTATCCGCAGACGCGGCAGATCTTTGTGCGTTTACCGGGCGTCTCGGGCGTCGGTTCCCGCTCGATCATCCATTTGAGATAATCATGCGGTTCGCCGCCGGTGACCGCTCCGCATTTGCATTCTTTGTAATGATATTTGGAATCCGATGCTCTGAAATCGGTTGAAAAAGAATGAACGTGCGCGCTCGGCGCGGTAGTTACCGCCGATTCGGTTACAGGCGTCGTCACCGGCGTCGTTTCCGGCTCGGTGACCGGCTCGGTCGCGGGTTCGGTGACCGAAACCGTCTCGGGCTCCGAATCGGAAGGCGGTTCGGTATACGTAACTATAGCGGGCCGGGTTTCGGAAAGCGGCTCGCCGGTTTCGGTTCGGGCGGCGTCGGTCTCAGGTTCGGACGTCAGGTCCGGCCCGTCCGTCGGCGCGGGTTCGGGAACGGTCGTTACGGGCGAGGCGTCGGCAGTAAGCGCGGACGCGTTATCGGTATCCGCGCCGTTACCGTTGACCGGAGTGACCGCGGGTCCGGAGGGCGGATTCGCGAACAGGCCGGGAATCATATTGAAAACGACCGCGGTGACAAGTCCCACAAAAAGCGTCACCGTGACTATGACGGCGGCCGCCCTGAACGTGGCGGCTTTTTTGGCCTTTCCGGTTCCGCTCGCGGCGGCGCCCGGATTTATGGCGCTTTCGGTGAATTTAGCGTCTATTTTCGAGAACGCGTTGAAAAGTTCACCCGATTCCTCATTGTTTCTTTTCATAACTTTACCTCCCCTGACGTCAGAAATTCGCGAAGCTTCTGACGAGTACGGAACAGACTTATTCTGACCCTTCCTCCGCCGATACCCGTTTTTTCTTCAATCTCCGACGGTTTCAGAAGAAAATGATATCGGAGCACGAAAATCCGTCTGTCGGTATCGTGAAGCGTGGCAAGGAAGCTGTCAAGCAGCGGACTGAGCTCGTCGGCGGTCGCCTCCGTGCCCTTCGGCAGACAGGACGCGAGTTCGGCCATGATTTTCGGATCGCGCTCTACGATACTGTCCTTTGCGACTCCGAATATTGCAGCCATCGCCTCGACGCTGTCGCTGTCGGGCCGGCGGGAGCCGTTTTCCCATCTCGCGACGAGACTGCGCGATACGTGAAGCCGTTCGGCGAGCGCTTCCTGTGAAAGACCGGAGAGCATGCGGAGCTCGGCTATTCTTTTTCCGGAATTCACGGCACGTCTCCTTTCTTTCCGTTTCGAGGGGATTGTATCATATAATCGGGAAAAAGTAAAGTTACCTTTTGTTACAACGTCCGGAGAATGAGTCCTGAAAGATACTCGTATTCGGCGGGCGTCAGCTCGCGCACCTCGCCGGGGCCGAGAGCGGGATCAAGGGAGATTTCTCCGAAACTCTCGCGCGAGAGCTTTATCACGCGGCAGCCGACGGACCGCAGGATCAGTTTTACCTCGTGCTTGCGTCCCTCGGACAGCCGGATCAGGGCGCCGAACGCCGGGCCGTCCGGGTTTTTGAGATACCGCATCCGCCGTCGGGGCGGAAGATAATCGCGCAGTTCGTAAACGGTATGCAGCGACGTGACTTTTATTTCGGCACCGCGCGACAGAACGCCGCTGTCTCCGAGCGGGACGCCGGACGAGGCAGCGGATATTTTATCTTCGGTCATATGGCCGATCGCGAGCAGTGAGTAGACCCTCGGAATCTTTTTGGAGGGATCGAGCAAGGCCTGATCCACCCGTCCGTCGTCGGTGAGGAGCAAAAGACCGGTCGTGTCGCGGTCAAGCCGTCCGACCGGGTGGAGCGTTTCGCGCAGAGCGGCGGGAAGGCACTCCATAACCGTCGGATCGCGCGGATCGCGGCAGGAGGTTATAAGCCCCGCGGGTTTGTTCATCATATATACGGTCATAGGGATAATTATATAGCAAACAAGAGAAAAAAACAAGGGTGAAACGTCACTTTGGGGCGCTGAGCCCTTGCCTGCCCGCTTCGCGTGCAGTCAGGGGGGTTCGAGACCGAGCGGGGGGCGCTTTAAGGGACTCGTCAACCCCAGCGCGGCGCACAGGCTGTCTGATGAACTGCTTTGGGGCGCTGAGCCCTTGTCTGCCCGCTTCGCGTGCAGTCAGGGGGGTTCGAGTTCGAGCGGGGCGAAAATCATATGGAGGGGATGCAACGCATCCCC